>NZ_JAYWXI010000071.1:0-1010 GCF_036016955.1 Bergeyella anatis
TGAGCCAATCCCAAGCGTTTCATTTCTTGGGCAGCACAACACATAATTAAGGTTTTCCCTGCACCAACCTCGTGATCACAAATAGCACCTCCATTGAGCTTTATCATCCAAATAGCATCTTTTTGACTCCTATATAAATCCTCAATGCCTAAACCTTTACGGTCTAAACCAGGGAAATCTTGATGCGAACCATCATAATTCGGACGAACGAAACAGTTAAATATTCGATTGTATTCATTTGCTAAGCGTTCTTTAAAAGCTGGACTTTGTTCTAATAACCAAAGGGAAAAGTTTGTACGAATTTCATCAATTTTGCTATTTGCCATTTGTATAGCTTCCATATCCGGTACCGTAACTTCTTTATCATCAACTTTTATCTTCTTAGTAATATTTGGAGTGGTGTTGATAAGGGCATATTTGAGTAATGCAATTCCATCATAAGTTCTACTTTCCGATTTTACGGCATATTGGTCATAGATACGGGTGTTTTTTCTAAAACATTGAACATCGAAATCATCCATTGTCTTGGAATAAGATACTTGCACCTCTGTATCAAATAAATGAGAGGCAAAATGACTATATACCTCTATAGGAATCCACCGCTCTCCCAGATTAAAATCCAGCTCTTCAAATGCAATAGGCTCTGGAATCACTTTTTTAAGTGCTTCTAAAGCATCTAATACCTCTCGATGTTCTGGAAATCCTTCTAAATATTTTTCAACAGCTTCTTTCTTTTCTATTACATTCCCTGCCAACCAAGTTTCTCCTGTTTCGTACTGCATTTCTATGGGATTGTAGTATAGATATTCCTTTAATTCATTTTTCATACTATCTATACTCTCTCCAGAAAGTCTACTCATATAGGGCAAATTTACCTTACCATATACATTCAACGAGTGTATTAGGGCTTCTTTTGGTGTAACATTTTCTACTGAGGTTACAGAAAAGCTCACTGGTTTTTCAAAAATATCGGCTTTGCGGTAAACTCCATTGACTTTCCGCTCTAAATA
>NZ_JAYWXI010000072.1:0-911 GCF_036016955.1 Bergeyella anatis
ACACATTCGGCGGAATAAAAAGCACAAAAGTTGAATTTTGTACTTAACCCGCCATTTTGCCAATGCGATGTTATGTGTAGTTTTTTTGTATCTTTGTCAGATGAAATTATCAGATTAGCATATTTACTTTACGCAACGTATAGGAAGAGAATAGTTTAGTATTATTCTTCGTTTCCTTATTGTCTCTTATTGTAAATTAAATATGTTAAATAATGAAAAATTTCTTCGAAAGTCCTTTTAAAGGAAAAATAATCAAAGACCACATAACTAATCCCAATATAATTTCGGGTAAATATTCTTATTATTCTGGTTATTATCACGGTCATTCATTTGACGATTGTGCTCGTTATCTGTTTCCGGACAGGAATGATGTCGATAAACTAATTATCGGTTCTTATTGTTCAATAGGGAGCGGTGCAAGTTTCATAATGGCAGGTAATCAAGGTCATAAATATGATTGGATTTCCAGTTTTCCATTTTTTTATATGTCTGAATTTGATGTTTTCAGTAAAAGCCAAGATGGATTTCAAAAAGCAGGAGATACAGTTGTTGGGAATGATGTTTGGATTGGTAGTGAAGCTATGATAATGCCAGGAGTTCAGATAGGAGATGGAGCTGTTATTGGCAGTCGTGCTTTGGTTACAAAAGATGTTGAACCTTATTCAATTGTAGGGGGAAATCCAGCCAAATTGATAAAAAAGAGATTTAGTGATGATGACATCCAAAAATTGCAGGAAATGAAATGGTGGGAATGGGATGAAGAAACCCTTTTTGAAGCAATGCCAATTCTTTGTTCAAATAAAATCGATTTGTTGTACAAGTTTTTTAGAAAAATGAAATGATAAAAAGAAGGTTCCGAAATTCGGAGCCTTTTTGTTTTAACTGCGTTTGCGGCTAAAATTACACATAAC
>NZ_JAYWXI010000073.1:0-882 GCF_036016955.1 Bergeyella anatis
GTGGTTTGTGTTATGAATAGATAGCAACGATGATTTAGAAAAGGGCGTTCATTAAAATGTCTTTCGTATGAACGCGTTAAAAAACTTAGATTTTCTTTTTGAATATTAGGTTCGTAGTTTTCCTTAGTGAACCAATCTTGTTTATGTACAATACAAAAGTCGGGTAAGACTTTGACGGCTTTGTGCCACATCGAATGTAGATGATCGTAATCATTAGAAGATAAAGTAAATAATTCGGGGAGAGCAATCTCAAAACCGATACTAACATCGGCTTCTTTGGATAGCACACAAGCATCTTCAATGGCTAACAAAGGAAATTTATGCTCCAATGTTGCCGTTTTGGATATATTTCTCATATACTTTTGGATTTATGTTGTGAATTGTGTAGAAATTGCTGAATCGTTTTACGGTGGATAAGGTATTTCGGATGTCTTCTATTAGCGGCGATTTTCATCAAGCCGTGTTCGCCATATTTTCGGTTCAGCGAAAAAGTCTGCCAGATGACTAACCCCGCCAATAGGACACCGAGACCAATGGTGATATAAGGACTTACGCCCACGATATAGAGTATCATCGTAAGTAGCAGGACACCCAATAAACCACCTGCGAAAATAAACAGGTATTGGGCTTTGAGTCCTTTGAACTCTACCGTTCTGCCGATGCCTTTATTGATGGCAAAACTCTTTTTCTTTCTTTCCATAGGACTATCGTTTATAAAAAGAAAGACCTTAGAATGGTAGCCGCTACAATCAAGAAGATACAAGCTCCAAACCACGAAGCGGCGGTTTTACTTGTATCAGGATCTCCATTGGAAAATTTATTGTACACTTTTACGCCGCCTATCAATCCTACGACTGCACCAATGGCATAAATGAGTTTAGT
>NZ_JAYWXI010000074.1:0-876 GCF_036016955.1 Bergeyella anatis
ATTTAGCACAAATTAATTTTTAATTTGTTCAAACTTCTTTTGAAGACGAAAAAATTGAGGTATTGAATCATCGTAAAAGAAGTTATTTTCGAGACTATCCTCGTCGCTAGCCCTTGAAAGGTTTTTGCAAAGTTGATGTTGATTGTGAACTGTCCGCACAGTTGTGATAAATTAGTTTCAATCCGTTTTCTGATTCTTGATTTCGTTTTTGAAAACGCCACGAAGTCATGCTGGTTTTTACGCATCGGAACTGAAAGATTAATCTTGGAATAGGTGAATAAATCCACTTGTAACTCTTTACTGACATATCCTCTGTCTCCTATTAACAGACAGTTTTTAAAGTTTTCTTTAATGTCGTGAAGATAGTTCACATCGTGAACATTTGCAGGAGTAAAATCAAAAGAATGAAAGATTCCATTCTTGTCGCAAACCGCGTGAAGTTTATAACCAAAGTATCCTGACTTCTGCGCTGCACAATATCCAAATGCAGGCTTAATATCTTCCGTGGAACAGATTGCGGAACGATTTGCTCTGCTTATTTTACCTATCTCAATAGGCGTGGAATCCACAATAAACCCATCGGTAAAATTTGAAAACTTGCTACTCAAGGTCTGCCTAATTTTTTCAATGTAGGGAAAAAGTTTTCTCCTTCTTTTATTATAGACGCTTCTTTCAATTTTTCCATCTAAAACGGTTCCCGAAATGCACCTAAACAATTGTAATTCAGAGTTAATAGACATATATTCTGCTGTAATATTGAGCGCAACAAGTTCCAAATCAGACATTTTGGGATTCCTGATTTTCTTGCTTGTTTCAATATGTTTGCAGGTTTTTGTCAATTGTTCTAAAATAATTTTGTAGTTTTGAATGAGATTG
>NZ_JAYWXI010000075.1:0-862 GCF_036016955.1 Bergeyella anatis
TAAAACGAACCTTGAAAAGCTTTGGGATTGCAAGAAGTACTTTCTATAAGTGGTATCAGAAATACCTTGAAAACGGCTACGATGGCTTGGAAACGTCCAAAAGAACATCTAAAAGACAATGGAACAGCATTCCGGAAGAACAAAAAGATTTGGTCGTAGAAATCGCTTTGGAACATACGGAACTTTCCTCAAGAGAACTGGCGCACAAAATTACCGATGAACAAGGTATTTTCATCTCAGAATCCAGTGTTTACAGGATTTTGAAGCAACGGGATTTAATCCCTGCACCGAATCATTTTTTACTTTCAGCAGCAAATGAATTTAAGGATAAGACAGAATTTGTGCATCAAATGTGGCAAACAGATTTCACTTATTTTAAAGTGATTGGTTGGGGTTGGTACTATCTGAGCACCGTTTTAGACGACTACAGCAGGTATATCATCCACTGGGAGCTATGCGATTCGATGAAGGCTGAAGATGTGAAACGAACGGTAAATACAGCGATTGAAAAAGCAAAATTAAAGTCTAAAGCCAAACCGAAATTACTCTCAGACAATGGTTCCTGCTACATATCAAACGAACTCAGAACCTACCTGAAAGACGATTTGAAGATGAAGCAGGTTCACGGAAAGCCGATGCATCCGCAAACCCAAGGGAAAATAGAACGATACCACAGAACGATGAAAAATGTGGTAAAACTCAATCACTTCTATCATCCTGAAGAACTTGTGGAAGCTTTAGAAAAATTCGTAGAAAACTACAATAACAAGCGATATCACGAATCTTTGAAAAACCTTCCTCCAGCAGATGTGTACTTCGGAAGATCTGAGCAAATTTTGGAAAAAAGAAGACAAATAAAATC
>NZ_JAYWXI010000076.1:0-828 GCF_036016955.1 Bergeyella anatis
CTTCGTCTTCTTCTCGACGGCTCCCCGTGTGCTCATAGGCCAAGCGGAATATTCCGAGATCGGATTCAGCTTTGCCTTCGCCACTGTCGCGCTTGTAATGATCGTGACAACCCGTTTCGCGAAGTCCTTTGTCGCCAGATGGGGCATCGCAGGATGCGTGGCGCGTGGGATGGCGTTGCTTGTTTGCGGAGCGGTCCTGTTGGGGATCGGCGAACTTTACGGCTCGCCGTCATTCCTCACCTTCATCCTACCGATGTGGGTTGTCGCGGTCGGTATTGTCTTCACGGTGTCCGTTACCGCGAACGGCGCTTTGGCAGAGTTCGACGACATCGCGGGATCAGCGGTCGCGTTCTACTTCTGCGTTCAAAGCCTGATAGTCAGCATTGTCGGGACATTGGCGGTGGCACTTTTAAACGGTGACACAGCGTGGCCCGTGATCTGTTACGCCACGGCGATGGCGGTACTGGTTTCGTTGGGGCTGGTGCTCCTTCGGCTCCGTGGGGCTGCCACCGAGAAGTCGCCAGTCGTCTAACCGACGACTGGTAGCAGGCCCGCTCCGATGCGGCGCACTAACCATCGAAACCTCGTGAATGTCGGTATCCTGTCTGGCAGGATACCGCTCATTTCCCTTGTTCAGTTCAACATCGCATTGGCAAAATGGCGGGTTAAGTTCAAAATTCAACTTTTGTGCTTTTTATTCCGCCGAATGTGTCCCACATTCAGCTTTTTTTTAATAATTTAGCTTCTGTGGAAACACATCGGCTACGTCACTGCTAAATTGAACTTTCGGTTCAATTTATCCGCCACTTCGCCAATGCGTTTCCCGTT
>NZ_JAYWXI010000077.1:0-818 GCF_036016955.1 Bergeyella anatis
TTGGGGTCCCCTTTACGAATTTTTTTCGGTAAGACCACAGAGCAAGCACTGGCTCGGTCTTGTTCTACCGAAAGCACCGCAGAGGCTTTTCGTTGTAGCTCCGACCCTAAATGCCCCCGAAGTTTTAATCCTCCTGGCGTTAGGTGTAATACACATACCATACAGGTTTGATAATGCCCTGCCAATGCGTACAATTCCTCTATCATTTCAATACTTTCACTTTCATTATTGGCGGAACTAATTAAATCGGCAATACCGTCAATGACTACCAGATGAATCCCTGAATACTCGTAGTATAAAGTATCCATACATTGTCGAATGATTTTCATACGCTCTTTTCTTGGAATTTGAGTAAGACAATAGGCTTTAAAATTTAAAGGCATCGCATCGAGCTGAGCTCGTTTTAGTAATATGGAAATGTTGTCGTACAATTGATCTGCGGATTGTTCCGTATCGAAAAATAAAACCGCTTGATGCTCACAATAAGTTACGCTAAGCCCAAGTAAGTCTATTGGATTTTTACCTTGATATAAACTCCCTGCAATCATTGCAGCCACATAATGACTTTTTCCCGTTCCTTCACCTCCTGTAACCCCTAAAAGACTACTTTGCAATCCGATAGCTGCTCCTTTTAAGGTGATGATAATCTTTTGCTTGGCGGGTGGTTGATGCCATTGAATTTCACAGGATTGTAATAATGAAAGTCCTTGCTGATATTTTTTTTGAAGCATTTTCAAAAACAATGTTTTTAAATCCTTAGCGGTATAGCCTTGCTGAAAATAGTTCGATATGTCTTTATCGTCTTTAGTTCCTGATAA
>NZ_JAYWXI010000078.1:0-816 GCF_036016955.1 Bergeyella anatis
TAACGGAAAAAGTATTTGCGAAGGGCGGAACTGAAATGAACCTTAAGTTCAATTCAGTCCAACCGTAGCAAATGCTTTTTCAATGAAACTAAATTAATCAAAATAGTTGAATTGAAAAGCATTTTGCGATTGAAATATTACTAAACTTTCTATCATTCCCTCAACTCCGCCTTTTGCAAATACTATGTTGTACGACGTTTTTTTTATTTTTCACAATAAATCCACCCGTTATTCTCAGTTTTTTTCAGTGCTATCTTTTTCGTATTAAAATCTGTTTTGTCCTTTTCTAACACATCATAAAATGGTGTCTTATCTTCTTTTTTATAGGTAACACTTACTTCAGCAATGTTCATTGAAGGAATTTCTTGAATTGAACCAACTTTATCTAACTTATTTGTATATAACTTCACATAATTGACTTTAGTGTTTTCAGATATATCTTTACTTTCAATTACATAAGACTTAGATTTGTCAGTCAAAGCAACTAATTGAAATTTATTTGTAAACCAACCACTTTTTTCTTCCTTACTTTCAATTGTTAACAACCCTTTTTTTTGTAATTCTTGATATTGATTTATATCTTCTTCAGACATATAAGAAACCTTTCCACTTCTAATAACTCCTTTTCCATAAATAGGATCTTTTTCCAAACATTCATTTACAAGACTCTTAACTTTAGATTCAGATAATTTATCTGAACAAGAAATTGTGAGTAAACTTAAAACACTTAGGAATAATGTTTTTTTCATAAATTTTCTTTTTTAATTATAATTAGTTTAGTTTTTTGACAACCTTTTTTAAAATGTCGTACAACGG
>NZ_JAYWXI010000079.1:0-805 GCF_036016955.1 Bergeyella anatis
TAAACAAAGTGGTGAGTGAAGAGAAAACAAAAGAAGATTTTAAAGAGTATCTATGTGGCAATTATTCAGTACCTGTGGTTGTCAATGATGATAAAATTATTCCATTTGAACAATTTTGTCAAGCAATAGCAGGTAAGAAGATAAAAATTAAAACTCTTCGGTTAGAGAAAGACCCTAATCATTGTATAAAGAATATCAATATCCATTACAAAGAGAAGTTTTTACTTTTCTATTGGTAATTCAAAAAATGTGAGTTATGAAAAAAACATTACCCTACAATACAGAAGTACGACAAGCTCTTGATATTGCTCAAAAAATAGCCAAGGAAAATAATCACCCCTTTTTTACAGGTTCTCATTTGTTGAAAGCACTGCTAAATAGGGATTTATCATTATTGAAAAAATTAGAAAACTTAGGGGTTGATGTTTTTTATTTAGAAGAGTGGGCAGAAGTTCGTATAGAAGACGAACCTAAAAAAACACAATCCGTAGAACCTGAGCCTGGCGAAATCATTGACACTATCTTTGATGAAGCAAACGATATAGCTCTTCATTTAGGGGAAGACGAAATTACTCTTTTTTCTCTTGTTATCTCTGTTAGTACTCCAGGTGTGGCATTTAGTTTTGAGCAAATGAAAAGCTACCCTATAAGTCGTTCGGAATTACTTCAAGAATCTAAACAATCCGTCGATAGTAATACTGATTATACATTAAAGAAGAAGTCTTCTTCCAAATTTATAGACAAATACTGCATAGATAAATTAAAAGAAACTAATAAATACGATTATGCTATAGTTGGGAGAGCC
>NZ_JAYWXI010000080.1:0-788 GCF_036016955.1 Bergeyella anatis
GGCACATTCAACTCACAAAGGTAACTTTTTAGAGAGAGCAAATAAAAAAGGGAAGTCGAAACTTCCCTTGGGTTAAATGAAAATTTTTCTCACATTTGCTTTCGAGTAAAAGTAACTAAATATGAGTCATTTAACATTGGAGCAAAGATACGAAATTCAATTTTGTTTGCAAGAAGGAATCAAAAAATCTGAAATCGCTAAACGGCTAAACCGTCCTAAAAAGACTATCAATGAGGAAATTAAGCGAAATTCAGATGGTAGAAATGGTATTTACAGAGCAGCTTTAGCTCAATGAAAATACGAGCAAAGAAAAAAAGAGAAACCTAAGAGAATTAGATTTACAGAAGAAGTCCAAAGAGAGATAATGCATTTATTATCAAAAGATTATTCACCAGAACAGATTGTCGGCACATTAAAATTAGAAGGGAAAGAAACCGTTTCTCACGAAAGAATTTACCAGTTCATTTGGGCAGACAAGCGAAAGGGAGGAAATCTCTATAAGCACCTGCAAACCAAAGGAAAAAGATATAGAAAAAGAGGATGTTTAAAGGATAAAAGGGGTATCATTACAGAAAGAAAAAGCATTGAAGAACGCCCTGAAATTGTGGATAAACGCTGTAGAACGGGGGATTATGAAGCTGATTTAGTGTTAGGCAAGAACCATAAAATGGCGATTTTAACGATGAATGACCGAGCTACAGGATACACTTTTTTAGAACTTTTACAAGGCAAATCTGCGGAAGAAGTCCAGTTGAAAATAGAAAGAATAATTACTGAAAATCAATTGA
>NZ_JAYWXI010000009.1:0-131208 GCF_036016955.1 Bergeyella anatis
GTATTTTTACGGATGTCTTTTACGAATTTTTCGGAACTTTTCTTTTTAGGTGTTTCCATAATTAAATGTAATTCTTTTTTTGAAAACACTCCTTAACTATTATACTATATATTGTCTACTTTTTGCTGACGATTTACAGTGTTGTAACTCCAGCTTACACAATACTTCAATTATATAAAAAAATTCTTTTAGCGGCATTTGTAGGCATTGTTACTGGGGCTATCGCAATTTTAGGCATAGCATGTTATACATATTTAACAACAGAATTTAAAGAAATAGGCTGAAAGTCTGACTGACTACGAAGATTATGCTTTTTATTGTTGATATGAATATGGAAAACCACTACGAGGAAAAAATAAATATAAATGAATTCTCGGTTATAGTTTTATACCATTATTAATATTTATGATTTTCTATTTTTTCAACCTCACATTTAATGATTTTAAATATTAAGTTATATAATGAACAAAAAAGCAGTCATTTTTCTTTTATTGATGGTATTTCTACCTATAATATGCTTATTCCTGTATTTTTGGATTCCTTCAATTATGGATGGTAGGAGTAGGCGAGAAATTTATCTGGATGATAATAGACAAATTAATTATAGTTTTAAAATTGATACTATTTTCCGAGATCACAGAAACCATAATGTATTGACTTTAAAAGGAATTTATGATTCTGATATTGAAACATCTCCTCCTGAATGGGAGAATAATATATTTAAAATTGGCGATTCCATTGTAAAAGATAAAGGATCATTAAAAATTTATATTTACAGAAATAGTAAACTGGATACTATTTTAGATTATAATGATATTAGCATTAGGTAATGAGCAAAACAGCAAAAATTATATTAGTAATAGCCTTGCTTCCTCCATTTATATTTATGGGCTATTATTTTTTTAGTGGCGTTTTTAGTAATAAAACCTCTAAACAGATATACTTGGATGGAAAAAAAGAACTATCATACGGATTTAAAATAGATACCATTTATAGGGATAGAAGAGGGCATAACGCTTTAACATTAGCAAATAATGAAAGAGATATATCCATTACATCAGCTGTTGAATGGGAAAATGGTATCTTTAGAGTGGGGGACTCCATCACCAAGCAAAAGGATTCATTAAAAATTTACTTATATAGAAATAAAAAATTAGATACGGTATTAGATTACAGCAATATCTACATACGAGAAGATTTATAGGGCTGGTCGTGTATCGGAGTTAGCGAGGCTTACCCTCGATCTACTGTGTTGACCTTGCGGAAAAAATCATTACTTTCACCGATATTTATGATAATTAGGTAATACGTTTATAGACCTTAACAAGGATGGTCATAAGAAAACTAACCTGCAACTTACACCCAATACGATTAAAAATCTAAATAAAACTCAACGATGATGTTTATAAGATTCCTATTGTTAATTACTCTATGCCTTATCGGTTGTCAATGTACAAAAAAAAGTAGCTTTGCAACTGAAGTTTCTGAACGAATAGACTCTTTGTGTATGTACAAAGCGTTTCAGTCGAAAGAATTATTTATCATACAACATGAAGAAAAACAAAATAAAAATTATATTAGAATATCAACTTCTGAATATTTTGATAAAGATTCTACCTGCTTAATATTGGAACATAAAAATAAGTTAATAGTATATTATTACACTCCTTTCTCTCCTGCAAAAAAAGATAGCGTAAAAATGAACTCTTATCTGTCCAAATATGAAAATAGGATGTATCGAGATAATACAATATCTATTTTCCGTCCCAATTATATTATTTTTGAATTAACCAATGAAGGAAAACTTAAAAATATACCAAAAGATAAATACAGAAACCTATTCCTGTATGGGAGTACCAAACAAATACAAGAATTATAGGTCGTGTATCAGAGTTGGTTGTGTACCAGAGTTAGCGATGTAGATTATTTAGAATATTGTGATCTAGAGAAGAGGTTTAAAATATTGATATGGGCTATAAAAAGCTAGGAGCATCGGGGTTAGGACAGACAGTTATTGAAGTTCAGTCAGAAATAATGTCCCAGGGTATTTCAAAGGGATTGCAAGAAAAGTATAAAAAATAAAAGAGTATGAGAGAGAAATATAGTAAGTATTTTCTATTAGTATTGTTGGTTGGTTTGTTGTTGATGTTTATGTATGGATACTTTATATCTAAACCAGATTTAGAAAAAAATGGAGTTTGGGTTGTGGCTTATCCCTATGCTACGGAAGGAGGGGGGAAAGGAGGAAGTGTCTATATAAAATTTAAGTATTATTATAAGGGTAGAGAGTATTCCAATAAAGAAAATGGTTTTAATGGGAGAATAGATAAGATTCTTGAAAATAAATATTTACTCAAAATTTCATCTAAAACGCCTTCATTATGCTTGTTTACAGATGAATATTTGATTACGGATGAGCAAATAAAATCGGCACCGCCTGAAGGCTGGAGCGAATTACCGGAATGGGCGAAGGCTCAAATGAAGGGTCGTAAGTCGGAGTAAGGAACTTAGAATGGGGAGGCTGCTCAGTAATTTGTAATTTTGGGTAGGTCTTACTGAAACATAGGGGAAACGGGGGGGGAGGGCTACAGAAGGGAAGCAAAAGCATAAAGGATGATAAAAACATTTTTCAAATCGTCGTATTTTTCGATTGTGATTATATTGATGATGCTGATATCAAGTCAGTTTGATTATATTTTTGATGGGTTTAATTTCTTTTTTAGAGAAATAGCACACATTTGTTTTAATCTCTTTTTGATTTTTTTAATGGTTGGCTATAAAGATTATGTGGGGGTTGGCAAGGGAGGGATAAGGGCGAAAGTTGGGATTTATACGGGGATTGTATGGTTTTCTTTGGTTACGGTTTGGTCTTGTTTTAATTTGCTAATGGAATTGTTGATTTGACCGATGGGATGAGGGCTGAGTGGGAAGGCGGGCAGCGGAAATTAGGATGTTGCGGCTCCGAAAAAGAAAAAACTTAGGATTTGAGGGGGTGTCCTGTGGGGCACTCCGTAAAATCCTAAGTTGAGGCTCTTATAGAAGAGAAAGATTATTTGTCGATTGACCCTAAAACTTTTTGGGCAAAGCCGTTTAGGGCGTCTTTTTCGCTCATGCCGCTTTTGACGTTGGCGTGAACTTCCATGGCACCTAGCATGTTGGTAATGAGTTCGCCTACTACGTTTAAGTCTTCGTCGGAAGCGCCACGGAATTCACAGAAGGCTTCCAAAACTTCTACGGCTTTTTCTAGGTTTTCAGGGGATTGATTTTGATAGAATTGTCGGATAATCGGTAGTTTCATTTTGTTTGATTTTTTTTAGATAAAGCCTTTCTTACCTAAATAAGAAAGGCTGTTTTATTGAGGATTAGCCTAATTCGTTAAATAAGGCGATCAGGCTTTCGGCTTGGTTGGTTTGCACCTGATTCACCAACGTTCCGTTTTTAAAGATGGCAAAGGTGGGCAGGTTGTCCACTTTGGCAAGTTTACGGCTTTCGGGTAATTTTTCGGCATCCACGTAGTAGAAGGGGATGCTTTCGTTTTCGGAAGCCAATTTTTTGAATTTGGGTTTCATAATTCGGCAGTTGCCGCACCATGCTGCGCCGTATTGTACCACGACTTTTTCGTCTTGGGCTACTAATTCTTGCAGTTTGTCTTCGGATAATTCAATGTACATAATACTTTAATATGATTTGTGTTTTTAAAAAACTAGTCCTCTCCGAAAGGAAGAGAACTAGCCGTTTTCTTTCGTTTTTTTTTGGTTCGGATTAGTGGTTGGAAAGGTATTCTGCTACTCCTTTTCTGTCAGCATTCATAGCGTCTTTACCTTCTTCCCAGTTAGCCGGGCATACTTCGCCGTGCTTTTGAACGTGGGTGTAGGCATCGATCAAACGAAGATACTCTTTCACGTTTCTTCCCAAAGGCATATCGTTTACCGACTCGTGGAAGATTTTTCCGTTTTCGTCGATAAGGTAAGTGGCACGGTAAGTTACGTTGGAACCGGTAAATGTTTCGTTGCCTTCTTCATCGTATTCAAAATCTTGGTCTACGATGCCTAGAACGTTGGCCAGTTGTCTGTGTGTGTCGGCAAGAATTGGGTATGTTACTCCTTCGATACCTCCGTTGTCTTTTGGTGTGTTTAGCCAAGCGAAGTGCACTTCGTTTGTGTCGCAAGAAGCACCGATGACTTTGGTGTTTCTTTTTTCAAACTCTGCCAAAGCCTCTTGGAAAGCGTGAAGTTCCGTAGGGCATACGAAGGTGAAATCTTTAGGGTACCAAAACAAAAGCACTTTTTGTTGGTTTTTGGTAGCTTCCTCAAAGATGTTGATTCTTAGGTTGTCTCCCATTTCAGACATGGCATCAACCGTTAGGTTGGGGAATGGTCTTCCTACTAATGACATAATAGTTTATTTTTTTTAGTTGTTTTCTTTAGGACAAAGATATTGAAGTTTTATCTATTAAAAAATTAATTTTAATTAATATAATCAATCACTTTGATAGGGGACTTTTGATTTTGTAAATCATCCGAAAGGCTTTTTTGTTTTTTTTATTGGATGAGGGCTTGGGTTAGGCAGGCTTTGATCCGTTTCATGGCTTCGGTCAGTTCGGCTTCGGAAGCGGCATAGGAGAATCTTAGGCATTCAGGATTTCCGAACGAGACGCCGCCAACCGAGCCTACGTGGGCATTTTCTAACAGGAACATGGCAAAGTCGTTTGCGTCGTTTATTGGGGTGCAGTTTATTTTCTTTCCTAAATAGAACGAAATGTCGGGATAGAAATAAAAGGCGGATTTCGGGAGCCTAACCTTGAATCCTGGGATGCTACTCATCAGGTCGTAGACCAAATCTCTCCGTTTGCGGAATTCGTCAATCATGTAGCGGTATTCCGACGGGTCGGTTTTTAGGGCGGTAATGGCGGCGCGTTGTGCTACGGTGTTGGCTCCGCTGGTCATTTGCCCTTGGATTTTGTCGCAGGCTTTGGCGAGCCATTCGGGGCAGGCGGAGTAACCGATGCGCCATCCGGTCATGGCGTAGCCTTTGGAAAGGCCGTTGATGATGGCCACTTGCTCGTAGATTTCGGGAAAGGAAGCGATGGAAGCGTGCGGTCCGTCGTAGTTGATGTATTCGTATATTTCGTCGGAGATTACTGTTAGGTGAGGGTTTTCGGCAATAACTTCGGCGAGTTGCTTTAGTTCCTCGTGGGTGTAGTAACTTCCTGAGGGGTTGCAGGGCGAGCTGTAGAGCAGGACTTTGGTTTTCGGGGTGATGGCTTTCCTAAGTTGGTCGGCGGTCATTTTAAAGTCCGTGGCGTAGTCGGTGGGGATAAAGACGGGCTGGCCTCCGGTTAGTTTCACCATTTCCTCGTAGCTTACCCAGTAGGGGACGGGAAGAAGAACTTCGTCTCCGTCATTGACCAGAGCAGACAAAACGTTGATGATGGCTTGCTTGGCCCCGTTGGAAATACAGATTTGTGTGGGTTTATAATCGAGGCGGTTGTCTCTTTTCAGTTTGTTGGCAACTGCTTCTCGGAGTTCTAAGAATCCCGGAACAGGGGAGTAATGACTGTAGTTTTCGTTGATGGCGTCAAAGGCGGCTTGTTTGATGTTTTCAGGAACGTCGAAGTCGGGTTCGCCCAAGGTCAGGCTGATGACGTCAATGCCTTGTGCTTTCATCTCGCGCACCTTATTGCTCATAACGAAGGTTTGGGAGTAGCTCAGGCGGTTGAGTCGGTCGGATAATTTATTCATGTTTTTTTTCTGTTCAAAATCGACACAAATATAAGGACAAATCATCTCTTGGAATCATTCGATTTCATTAATTTTACTTTTCCGAATAGACGGGTTTAATTAAGAGATTTATGAAATATTCTTTCAAAAACGATTACGCTGAGGGGGCGCATCCTCGGCTGTTGGAGCGACTTTTTCAGGAAAATTTTCTCCAGCAGGAAGGGTACGGTAGGGATGCTTTTTCCATAAATGCAGAGGCTCTTCTTCGCGAAGCGGTGGGGAATCCTACGGTTCAAGTGCATTTTGTTTCGGGGGGAACGCAGGCGAATTTGGTGGTGCTTTCGGCTTCTCTTCGTCCTCATGAGGCGGTGATTTCGCCTTCGGTGGGGCATATTGCTAATAACGAAACGGGGGCGATAGAAGCCACGGGGCATAAAATTATCAGTGTGGAGACCAATCGGGGGATTCTTGAACCAGAGCAGGTGGATCGGGTTTTGAGGGCGCATGCCAATGTGCCGCATCAGGTGAAGCCTAAGATGGTTTATATCTCCAATGCGACCGAATTGGGGACGATTTATACCAAGTCGGAACTTGAGGCTTTGTCGGCGTTTTGCAAATCGAAAAACTTGTATCTCTATATGGACGGGGCACGGTTGGGTCATGCGCTTACGGCTGAAAATAATGATCTTACGCTGGAGGATATTGCCGGTTTAACCGATGCTTTTTATTTGGGCGGAACCAAAAACGGGGCGTTGTTTGGGGAGGCTATTGTGCTTGTTTGTAAGGCGTTGCAGGAAGATTTTGGTTTTCATGTCAAACAGAAAGGCGCATTGTTGGCCAAGGGCAGGGTGCTTGGGATTCAGTTTGAAGAGCTTTTGAAGGACGGGCTTTATTTTGATTTGGCTCGCCATGCCAACCGTCAGGCGATGAAAATCAAAGCGGCTTTTCAACAAAAGGGGATTGGCTTTTTGGAGGAAACGTTCACCAATCAAATTTTTCCCTTACTGGAAAACCATAGGATTGAAGCCCTCTCCAAAAATTATGATTTTTACGTTTGGAAAGCGATTGATGCCGACCGTTCGGCCATTCGTCTCATTACGTCTTGGGCGACTACGGAAGCCATGACCGACCGTTTGGTGGAGACGATTCTCAGTCCCGGTTTTTAAAAACGAGGGAGAGAGGGTTAGAATGGATAACCGAAAGCGAAATTGAGGGTCGGTTTCAGCGGGTGCCATTGGCTGATGACCCAGCGCTGGCCGGAAGGCTGGTTAGGGTCGTGTACTTTCCATGCGGCGTCCAGTCTTAGGGTGATGTAGGCGACATTGACGCGGAGGCCTAAACCTGCGCCGACTCCCATTTGAGACAGGAATCGGTTGAATTTGAACTGGTCTCCCATCCCGTGGTCTCTGAGGTTCCAAATGTTACCTGCATCGACGAAAGCGGCTCCTTCAAACATGGTGTTGAAAGGCATGCGGTATTCCAGATTTGTGGTTAGTTTTACGTTCCCCATCATGTAGGCTCGTATTCTTTGATCCAGTTGTGAATCGGCAGGGCCCAATCCGCCAAACACCCGCCATGCACGGATATCGTTGGAGCCTCCGTTGAAGTAGGAACGGATGAAGGGCATGGTACTGGAGTTGCCGTAGGGAATTCCCACGCCGATGAATTGCCGAAAAACCAGCGTGTGTTTTCCATCAAAAAACTGGAGGTATTTTCGGACGTCGGCATCCATTTTTACGAATTGCGAATAAGGAATACCGAAAAGGGTTCTTTGGGTGTTGGTGGTGGCCAGTCCTTCTTGTTTCAGAGTTCGGGTAAAGAGGCTTAGGACGTTGCCTGCGGCTTCGATACGTCCGTTGAAATAGAACGGATTTAGGCGGTCTTTTCTTCCGATTTCGTTGTAGGTGAAATTGTAAATAACAGAGGAGACGATTGCGTCTTGGGTTTGGCGGTCTTTGTTGAATAGGGTTTGGACGAACGTATTGAAGAGATTGAGCGAGTTGCCCGAAAGCCCGTTTTGGTACGCTTGGTCGTTCATAATTATGGAAGAAACTTGGTCGGAAGAGACGGCTCCGTCTAAAAACTGCTGGTAAAGCGCCGGGGAATATTGTCGGAACATTTCGTTTCTTATTTCGCCTTCTCTTGGGAAGAATTCATAATAGCGGTCCTTGTTTTTGGTAAGGCTGAGCTGGGTGTTGAAAATGGACAAACGGTGGCTGACGACGTCGTTTACGTTGGCGTTGTAATTGAGTCCTGTATTGAAGGTGGTTCGTCCCAAACCGATATTGTTTTGGATGTTGATTCCCAGGTTGATGTTAGAAGTTGGCGAGTACCGTTTGGGGATTAGTTTGTAGGATTTGAATGGCAGAAGGAGTCTGGGGAAACTCAGATTTCCTTGGGCGGAAAGCTCGTAAGCGAGTATCCTTTTGTCGATGTTTTTGGTGTTGACGACGCTACCGAAAGTTCCGGATAAACTTGTGGTAAGGTTTTCGGCGCCGCGGAAGATGTTGCGGCTGGTCAGGTCCACGGAGGGAGAAAGCCCGAGATTGAGGATTTGCGAATAGTTTAAGTCGGTTGCTATTCTCAATTCGTATTTGGGGAGAGGGGCAAGGAAGTAAGACACGTCGACGATGCTGTCGCTGCCCTTTCGGAAGTCTTCCTGATAGTTGATGAGGTTAAAATTGTTCATCGCCGAAATGTTTCTTTTCGAGAGATCTAAATTTCGTTGCCGGTAGATTTCTCCTGGAGAAAGAATGATGGGACGCCAGAGAGCACCTGTTTTGTACTGGTGATCCAGTTTATGGAAGGTGATTCCCCGAAGAGAATCTTTTTCGGTTTCCAAAGAGTCGGAAAGTTTTTCGAGGACGTAAACGTTGATGGCGCCAATGGTCGCCCTTTTGAATCGCCCTTGGGCGGAATCTTTTTTGATTTCCAAAATCAGGGGGACGTTTTTTCTGCTGTTGAGGGTGTCGGCGGTAAAATAAACCTCTTCGTTATTTGCGTTGAAACGGTAATAGCCGTGCCCTCGCATCTGTTGGTTGATTCTTGCCACTTCTTTTTCGAGTTTGGTTTGGTCCAATACATCGCCGCTCAGAATATGGCTTTTCCGATAATCTTCTTCGTAGAGGCGTTTGATTTCGGGGTCGGGGATGTCGTAATAGTAGTCTGAGATGAGGGTTGGGGTGTTTTCGTGAACGGTGTAATGAACGGTTGCTTTTTTACTGGCGGAATCGGTTAAGGCTTGGTGTGTTACTTCGGCATCCCAAAAACCACGGTATACCAGTCTTTTCCGTATGTTGTCGGCGCTGGTTTTCGATCGGCTTTGGTCCAGTATGACGGGCGGTTCGCCAATGGTATGGAAAAATCGGGAGAGAAAGAGGTTTTTACCGAGATCTTCCTTCATGTTGTATTTAAGGAAAAGGGAATCTCGGAGTTTTTGGTTTCTGATTTCGGAGGGATAGGTCATGTACTCCGAAAGCAGGGTGTCGTATTTCGGATTGGCCATATTGTAGAGGCCTAAACGCAGAGGGAAGAGGAAGAGAAATTTTCGGTTGGGTTTTTGGTTTACGTAATTGGGGAGTTCGTCTTTGTGGCTTTTTCCGTTTTCGAAATCGAAGACGTTTCGGGTGAGAAGAAACTCGCCTTCGGGTACTTTTTGGGTGGTGCTGCAGGCGTAGAGGAATACGGTAAGAGTTGCAACAGAAAAAAATATGTGATACTTTTGGAAATATTTCTTGAAATGATTACCGCTCATAAAGTAAAAATTATACAGTCTTTAGATAAAAAGAAGTTCAGGCAAAAATACAACTTGTTTTTAGTTGAAGGGAACAAAATCATACGCGAATTATATTCTTCTAACTACAAAGTGGCCGAAATATTTTCCACCGATTGCACACATGAGGATCTTTCGGGGTTTTCGGCTTCGCTTTTGGAGTCGGTTTCGGCTTCGGAATTGAAGAAAATTAGTTTTTTGCAGCATCCTAAGGATTCTTTGGCGGTGTGTGAATTGCCTGCGTCTTTGCCTCCGAAAGATTGTGCTTTCAATTTGGTGCTGGACGGGATTCAGGATCCGGGGAATTTGGGGACGCTTATTCGCCTGGCGGATTGGTTCGGTATTGAGCAGGTGGTTTGCAGCGAAGATACGGTGGATGTTTACAACCCGAAAGTCATACAGGCCAGTATGGGGTCGTTTACTCGGGTTAATGTGGCTTATTGCCATTTGGAAACTTTCCTCAAAGATTCGCCTAATCGAGCGGTAGGTACAGACATGCAGGGGGATAATATCTACCACTACGAGTTTCCTCGAAACTTAAATTTAGTGATGGGCAATGAAGGGAATGGAATCAGACCCGGTACGGAAGCGTGTTTGGACGATGTGGTGTCGATTCCTCGTTTTGGGGCTCACCGCTCTACCGAGAGTCTTAATGTTTCGGTGGCGGCGGCCATTATTTTGGGGCAGTGTTTTTCAAAATAAAACACGGCTTAACACAAAGTTAAACCGTGTGGCTTTTTTTTTGTTTTTTTAAATCAACTTTTTGATGCTGGAGAGGCTCTTTTGCGTTTGATAGCTTTCGAGACGGCTTCGCAGTACCCTTAGGGCTACGGGCAGAAAATAGACTAATGCCAAGCCGAGGGCTTTTTTCTTCCAACTTGAACTTTTCAAATTCTTTTTTGCAATATTGCTTACGAGGGCGGCGCTGCCTAATTTCAGGGTGGTTTCGAGGATGCCGCCGGAAAGCCCGGAATGGTCAAACGAAACAATGCTTTTCTTGTTTCTGCCGCTCAGGACGTTGCCTAATCCCTTAACGATGGAGCCGGTTTTTAGCGCAAGCTGATTGGAACCGTCTTCGGAAGTTTTCTCGGATAGAAATTGGTCGGTGAACCCATTGGTTAGCAGGCTGAGGCTCTCTTTTTTGTTTTCAAAGGTCAGGAGGGATTCCATTTCGGCAACCTCTTTTTGAAGTTGAGCTTTTCTGTTTCGTAAATCTTTTAAGGTATTTTGTTTCATTTTTCCAGGCTTTTTATCCGTTTAGGGCTTTTACAATCAGATTGGCAACCATGCTTTTTACCGAGCGTTTCAGCATCAGAAGCAAAAGCGTTAGTAGAAAGTAGAATCCGGCCACAATAAGTACGCCGTAGCCGTAGTTGCCCAAAAGCGAGCCGATCCACAATCCCAAGCCAATGTTTAGTAGGATTACAAAGAAAACCAAAACGAAGGCCAAAATAAGTAGGAAAGCCAGCGCACCGACTCCCATAGCGGATTTTTCGGTGGCTTCTAATTTTAGTAATTCTAATCTTTTGGAAAGGTAGTCTTTTGTAAGGTTTAGCATTGGTTTTTGTTTTTGGTCGTGAAGGGTTCTATTAAAAAAGGGAAACCTCAGTAATTATCAGTTTCCCTTTTATAGTAAAGTCGTACAGGGGATTTATTTTAGTCCGTCCAATTCGGTTTCGATGTCTTTGGAAACCTCGGCTACGGTGTCAGCCGCTTTGTTTTTATACTTGTCGTATCCTTCTTTCACGGACGATGCCACTCTGTCGGCAGTGTCTTTTACTTGGGAAGAAAGTTGGTCGTAGTGGCCTTTTACTTTTTCGGATACTTGTTGGTATTGGTCTTTTACTTTTTCTGCGGTTTTTTCGTATTCGTCCTTGGCTTTGTCGGCAAGTTCATCCGCTTTGCATTTGATTTTTTTTCGGGTTTCTTTGCCTTCTTCCGGAGCATAAAGCATTCCTAGAACAACGCCGGCAGCAGCACCGGCCAACAAGCCTGCCAATACGGCAGCGGTATTTCCTTTTCTTGACATTTCTTATCTTTTTTTAATGATTAATACTGTATTTTATTGTTCAGTAAAATTACAATAAAAATGCCAATTGCGGTTGACTTTACTCCTAAAATAGTGTTAAAATGGAAATTTTGATAGTTTTCCTTACAATTGTACAACCTCCGGTGGGGTAAGGTAGGACAGTAGGAGTTCTATTGTTTCTTCTTTTGAGAGCAAACTGTTGTCGATCAGGATGGCGTCGTCGGCTTGTTTTAGCGGGGCTATTTCTCTCTGACTGTCAATGCGGTCGCGCTCGATGAGATTTTTTTTCACTGTTTCGGCGTCGATGGATTCTCCCATGGTCAACAGTTCAAGATGGCGTCTTTTGGTTCGCTCTTCCACACTGGCGGTAAGGAAAAATTTGTAGTCGGCATTAGGCAGAACGACGGTACCGATATCTCTTCCGTCCATAACGACTCCGTGGTGTTTGGCCATGCGGCGTTGGGTGTCCAAAAGGAAATGGCGTACTTCGGGCTGTTTTGCAATGAAGCTAACATGATCGGCAATTTCGGATTTTCGGATTTCTTGGGAGATGTCTTGGCCATTGAGGGTGAGACGAAGGGTTTGGTTTTGCTCCGAAAATTCAAGCGATAGGTTCTCCAATTCTTTAAAGAGTTGATTCAGGTCAATAGAGCCGTCATTTTTTTTACAGTTTTTCAAGGCGTAATAGGTAACGCCGCGGTAAAGTGCGCCGGTGTCGATGTGGATGAGTCCCAGCCGCTGAGCGATAATTTTAGAAATCGAGCTTTTTCCTGTGGAGGAATAGCCGTCGATGGCGATAACGGGTTGTTTTTTCATCATGATTTTTTATCTTCTGTATCCGCTTAGTTCTGTTAGGTCCATGGTGAGTCCAATCATATTAACGTTTGATGCGCTATGGTAGCGTACGTGGGCATAATCGAAACGAAAGGAAGCTATTTTGATGCCGAATCCAGCCGAAAGACCTGCGAAACTGCGTTGGTCTACTATGGCGAGCTCTGTTCCTCTTTTGACGTTGTATCCCAAACGAAGGTTAAAGGATTCTTCTGGGAAGAGTTCGGCTCCGATGGAAAAATGATCCATGAGTTTTCTTCCAAACTTTGTTTTCTGTCCGGTGTTATCGTATTCGGAAGAGATGTTAAAGCGTTGGAGGTTGTGTGCGGTTACGGAAATCGCTAACGGAATATGCTCCAAAATTTTGGTATAGCCTAGGTCAATCCTGAAAGGAAGTTTTTCCCTCTCGCCATTGTAGGTTTTTATCTGGTAGCCGAAATTGCGAACCACCAAAGCGACGGTTTCTTTCTGTTTTTGAACGTGGTAGGTCAGAGCACCGGTGCCGGTAATGGCTGCGGAAGTGTAGTGGTCGATTCTGGAACTTACCACTCCTATGTTTCCACCAATGGTCCAATCGTCCTCAAATTGATAAGCGTAACCGATGCCGAGGGAAGCGTCCATGGCAGAAAATTCGCCGTTAACTTCGGCAAAGGCGTCGGTTCGGGGCATGCTGCCGTAATCCATGTAACGGGCATGGGCTGCTATGAGGTGGCCGTTTCCGAGATCTTTGGCGTAGCTGATGGTGCCGTATTTCGTGTCGGCAAGAAACGCAGCATAATTTACGGAGAGTCGGTTTTCCATGGCCTGATGCAGCAGGGAGGGGTTAACCATTGCAAAGTTTACGTCATGATCCCTTACGGTGATCGCATCGCCTCCCAAGGCCGCTTGTCTAGCAGATACGGGCAGGTTGAGGAACGGGTAGACGTTGGCTCCGTTTTGGGCTAAGCAAAACGAGCCTATTCCTACGGACAATATGGCAATGGTCTTTCGAATCATAACTGGCCTGCAAAAATAACTTATTTGGATGGGGTAAAAAAACGCAAAGGCGTTTATTTCTGTAAACGAGTTTATTCACATTTCATTATATTTGCATAACCAAAATTAAATGTAAAAATGAAATATAAAAGAATCCTTCTGAAGCTCAGCGGCGAGGCCCTGATGGGAAATCAGCAATACGGTATTGATAACCAGCGTTTGCAGGAGTATGCCAAGGAAATAAAAAAAGTGGTGGACGAAGGATGCCAGGTGGCGATAGTCATCGGGGGAGGAAATATCTTTCGTGGTCTTACGGGGGCTGCTAACGGGATGGATCGTGTGCAGGGGGATTATATGGGAATGTTAGCCACTGTGATCAACGGTATGGCACTGCAGGGGGCTTTGGAAAACATGGGAGTGTACACCCGTTTGCAAAGCGCCATTGAGATGGATAAAGTCGCGGAACCTTTTATCAAAAGACGGGCTACGCGCCATCTTGAAAAAGGGCGAGTGGTGATTTTCGGCGCGGGAACGGGGAATCCTTACTTTACGACTGATACGGCAGCGACGCTTCGTGCCATTGAAATTGGAGCGGATGTGATCCTTAAGGGAACGCGTGTGGATGGTATTTACGATAGCGATCCCGAGAAAAATGCCGGTGCGGTAAAATTCAATTCGCTTTCATTCGATGAGGTTTTTGAAAAGAATTTGAAAGTGATGGACATGACGGCTTTTACGCTGAGTCATGAAAATAAACTGCCTATCATTGTGTTCGATATGAATAAAGAAGGTAATCTTTTGAAAATCGTTCAAGGGGAGCAGGTGGGAACGTTGGTTAACTAAAGATTTCTCGAAATAGTCCAATTTTAGATGTGTAACTTATCAAATTATCAATATATAATGGAAGAATTAGATGTAATAATAGACACGGTAAAGCAGGAAATGGATGCAGCAATTCGTCACTTGGATCATGCTTTTCAGAAAATTCGTGCGGGGCGTGCGTCAACCACGATGGTTCAGGATGTGATGGTGGAGTATTATGGTTCTCTGACTCCGATTAACCAGGTGGCGAATGTATCGGTTCCGGATGCCATGACCATTTCCATTCAGCCTTGGGATCGCACGGCGATTAATGCCATCGAAAAAGCGATTATCAATTCTAATCTTGGTTTTGCACCTTCCAATAATGGTGACACGATCATTTTGAATGTTCCGCCTCTTACGGAGGAACGTCGTCGGGATTTGGCAAAACAAGCGAAAGCGGAGGGGGATAACACGAAAGTGACGGTGCGTAACGCACGGCAAGACGGAATGAAGGAATTAAAGAAGTTGGATGGGGTGTCGGAAGACCTTATTAAAAATGCCGAAGCGGATATTCAGGCGCTAACGGATCAGTACGTGAAAACCATTGACGAACATGTTAAGGCTAAGGAAGCCGATATTATGAAAGTCTAGTTTTGTTTTCGACGATACCTACGGCTAAGGCCTTTCTGCGGGTTGCAGAAAGGCTTTTTTATGGTGTGTTTTAAGGGGTGAGATTGTTGATTATCCACAAAAACGTTTATTTTGTGGATAATTTTTTTAAAGGCTAATTTTTTGATTTTTAGTGTTTTATTTGTTTTTTGTGCTTCGGGAGTCTTCCTTACTTTGTAAAAAAGTGTATTTTTGGGGATTAAAATCAAATTATGGCTAAAATCATTGGGGTTGCCAATCAGAAAGGAGGGGTAGGTAAGACTACCACGGCGGTAAATCTGGCTGCAGCTTTGGGCGTGCTGGAGAAGAAAATTCTTCTTATCGATGCGGATCCGCAGGCTAATGCGACGTCCGGCCTTGGGGTAGAAGAGGTTCAGTACAGCACGTATAACCTTTTGGAACACAGTGTGGATGTGGAGCGGTGTATTCAGAAAACGACATCGCCTAATTTGGATATCGTGCCTTCGCATATTGATTTGGTGGCGGCGGAGATTGAGTTGGTGGATCGCGAGAATAGGGAGTATATGCTCAAAAACGCTTTGGAGAGTGTGAGGGACCGCTACGATTATATCATTATTGATTGTGCACCTAGTTTGGGTCTGATAACGGTTAATGCGCTTACGGCGGCGGATGCGGTGATTATTCCGATTCAGTGCGAGTATTTTGCGTTGGAAGGTTTGGGTAAGTTGCTCAATACCATTAAGAACGTTCAGAAAATTCATAACCCCGATTTGGATATAGAAGGGCTTTTGCTGACGATGTATGATGGGCGGCTTAGGCTTTCCAATCAGGTGGTGGAAGAGGTGAATATGCACTTTCCCGAGATGGTTTTTGAAACCATTATCAATCGGAACGTACGCCTGAGTGAGGCGCCTAGTTTTGGGGAGAGTATTTTGATGTACGATGCGGAGAGCAAGGGGGCGGTTCAGTACATCCAACTGGCGGAAGAAGTGCTTTTGAAAAATCAATCTAAACCGATAAAAACCGAACAAGTTGAAAGATAAAAAAAGAGCTATGGGCCGGGGACTGGGCGCGATTTTGAGCTCCGAATCCAAGGTGTCCATCAATTCGGCAACGGACGAAGGGGCAGAGACCCTGGTTGGCAATATTGTTGAGGTAGCGATAGAGGATATTTTTCCTAATGCTTCTCAACCACGGACTTATTTCGATGAGAAGGCTTTGCAGGATTTGGCACAGTCGATTAAAAACTTGGGGGTTATTCAGCCAATTACGTTACGTAAGGATGGGGATCGTTTTGAAATTATTTCCGGGGAGCGCCGATTTCGGGCGTCGAAAATAGCGGGACTGAAAAGCATTCCGGCTTACATTCGTTTGGTTAACGATCAGGAGCTTTTGGAAATGGCTTTGGTGGAAAACATTCAGCGGGAAGATTTGGATGCCATCGAGGTGGCGCTTACTTACCAGCGATTGTTGGATGAAATAGGGCTTACCCAGGAGCATTTGAGTCAGCGTGTGGGTAAGGAACGCAGTACGATTACCAACTCCATCCGTCTTCTGAGACTGAGTCCGGATATTCAGAATGCGATTCGAGGAGGGGTGATTTCGGCGGGGCACGGGCGTGCGATTCTTAGCTTGGAAAAGGAAGAGGATCAGCAGTGGCTTTTTGAAAAAATTTGCAAAGAAGGGCTTAATGTGAGGCAGTCGGAAGTTGCGGCAAGTGGACTGAAGAACGAACGTGCGCCGAAGGTTAAGCAAAAGCAACCGCTTTCCAATGAATATAAAAGGGCAGAAAAGCGACTTCAGGATTTATTGGAAGTGAAGGTGGAGATTAAAACGGCGGCGAACGGTAAGAAGGGGAAAATCGTTTTGGATTTTAAGAATGAAAAGGAACTGGAGCAGATTTTGTCGCATTTTGGCTAAAGAATGAGGGTGTTTCTTTTTTTTGTGGGTTTGTTTTGCGGCATTTTTTTGTCGGCTCAGTCCCGTAAGGCCGATACGCTTCGTATGGAGCGTTACCCTACGGACTCGGTTGAGGCCGAGCAGGTGGTTTCGACCATTGAACGCTTGAATGCTCCGCCGGCTCGGTTGGCGTATAATCCGACCAAAGCGGGGTTGTATTCGGCGGTTTTGCCGGGGCTTGGGCAATATTACAATAAGAAATATTGGAAAATTCCCATTGTTTGGGGGGCGATTGGTACGGGTATAGGCGTTACGTTGTGGAATGATAAGCAGTATAGGCGGTACCGCAATGCTTATGTGGCGAAACTTAATGGTTTGCCGCATGAGTTTTCGGATATTCCGAGCATTACGGCTGAGGTTTTGGGACGTGCCCAGGATCGCAGCAAGAGGCAGCGGGATTATTCGATTGCGGTAACGGGGCTGGTTTATGTGCTGGGAATTATGGATGCGGTGGTCGATGCTCATCTTCAGGAGCAGCGTAAAGATCCGGATTTGGCGATTCGGCCTTCGGTGGTTTTTGACGAATGGGCGAGCCAGCCGGCTAAGGCAGGGGTGAGTTTTAGTTATAGATTTTAAACAGAATAAATGGGCTTCACGGTTTAAGCGTGAAGCGTTTTTCAAATAATACGAATTATGAAAATAGCATTGGTCGGGTACGGCAAAATGGGAAAAATAATCGATGTCATCGCCACTGAACGAGGGCATGAAGTTGTAGCAAGACTTAACGAGACGCCTACTTCGGCGAATCTCAATAATCCGGATGTGGTGATTGAGTTTTCTCAACCCGAGGTGGCTTTCAATAACATAGCGTCTTGTTTGGCGTTGGGGATTCCTGTGGTTTGCGGGACGACGGGATGGTTGGATCGGAAGTCGGAGGTGGAACAGATGGCGGAGGAAAAAGGAACGGCCTTTTTATACGGTTCTAACTTTAGTTTGGGAGTCAATTTGTTTTTTGCGCTTAACGAAAAGCTGGCGGCTCTAATGCGCCCTTTTGGGGAGTATGGCGTTCAGTTGGAGGAAATTCACCATACGCACAAGAAGGATGCTCCGAGTGGAACGGCGATTTCTTTGGCGGAAGGGATTTTGAAGCATGATGATCGGTTCAGCGGATGGAAGTTGGATCAGACGCAGGGGGATCGTTTGGGGATTGTGGCGCTTCGGGAGGATGAAGTTCCGGGGACGCACAGTGTTTATTACCGTTCCGAAGTGGATGAGATTGAAATTAAACACACTGCGTTTAATCGTAATGGTTTTGCTTTGGGGGCGGTGGTGGCTGCCGAATGGATCAAAGGTAAGCAAGGCGTATTTTCCATGAAAGACGTTTTGGGGGTGTAATGTAACAACGGCTTTGGGCGGGCGACTTATCTCGGAACCAATTTTATTTTAATTTAGATTATGGCATATTTTATTACTTATACCGTTTATGTTTTGGTGTTGTCTCTTCTTATGGGGGCTTCCACTTGGAAGTTGTTTAAGAAGATGGGGTACTCACCGGTTTATGCATTCATTCCTTTTTACAATTATTTTATTGTTTTGAAGGAGACCAAGCATCCACGGTGGTGGGTGGTGTTGTCTTATTTTCCTGTGGTTGGGGTGATTATGATGACGGTGTTTCACTTGTTTTTGATGGATAAATTTGGTAAGAATACGATTGGGCAGAAGCTTATGACCGTATTTTTACCTTTTGTGTATATGGCGGTGGTCAACTATGCCAAGGACACGGAATTGGACGAGCCTGCTTTTTTGCTTCCGGGAGAGGAACCTGAAACGAAAAAGAAAGAAACCTTTTTGGGAAGCATTACTTTTGCGGTGGTTTTTGCTACGTTGGTTCATGTTTTTGTGGCTCAGCCGTTCGGTATTCCTACGGGGTCTATGGAGAGGACGATGTTGGTGGGGGATTTTCTTTTTGTCAATAAGCTGAATTATGGTTTTCGGATGCCGATGCGTCCTTTGGCTATTCCTTTTTTGCAGGGGACGATATTGGATACGGGGGAAAAATCTAACCCTAAAGACGATCCGAAATCGTATGTAGAGGCGGTTCAGTTGCCTTATTTCAGATTTCCGGGGTGGGAAAAGCCTAAGCGTAACGATATTGTTGTTTTTAATTACCCTGACGATTCGGTGCATACGTCAATTGACCGTAAGGATCCCTATGTGAAACGGATGGTGGCTGAGCCGGGGGACTTAATCGAATTTCGGGCGGGTAAACTTTATATTAATGGCAAGCCGGAGGTTCGCATGGGGGATGCGGAGGTACAGCATGCTTACGAGGTGTATACGAGTTCGCAGTTGGATATTCCGGGGTTGTATAAAATTTACGGTTTTCTTCCCGTGGCTGAGAAGCAAATGAAGGAAGGGGGGTATTACTATCGTTTTCAAGGCTTGACGGATAAGATGGCGAAGGAGATTGGGGCACTCGATCAGGTGGTGAAAATTTCCGAAGAAATTGAACCTAAGGGAAAGGCGGCGATACAGTATTATCCGATTATGCATAACGGGCAGTATGTGGATGATGGTCAGGGCTATGTGGCGATGTCTGGTAAGGTTAATGTGTCCAATAGCATTTTCCCGATTAACCAATCTTGGAATCAGGATTGGTACGGGCCGCTTAGGGTTCCGAAGAAAGGCGATGTTTTGACGCTTAATGCCCAGACGCTTCCGGAGTACGAGAAGCTGATTACCCGTTACGAGGGGAATACTTTGGAGAACAAGAACGGTACAATATACATCAATGGAGAGGCGACGAATCGTTATACGGTAAAGTATGATTATTACATGATGATTGGGGATAATCGGGATGCCTCATTGGATTCCCGTTTCTTTGGTTTTGTCCCCGAAACCCATATTGTGGGTAAGCCTATGTTTACTTGGCTTAGTGTGGAGGGGCTTTTTCCGGATTCGGGCTCCAGTTATCAGGCGGCAGGCAAGAGGATTCGTTGGGATCGGATGTTTAAGGCCAGCAATACGGGCGATCTTCATAAGACGTCTTATTGGTGGTTGGCGGTATTGGTTTTGGTTCTTTTCTTTGGTTGGGATTATATTGTTAAGCTTTTTAGAAAGAAACCTTCGGACGATTAATTTTTTTTGGAGCTTTTTCCCGCTTTCCGCTTTTACTCCTCGCGCCTTGGCTTTGGCTTTGGGGCTGCGGGGTAACCGCTTCAATCGGGGCTAGGGAACGGGGTGATATTTTAATTATAGTGAGATTATGAGTTTGGAATTATCGGGGCATCGCCTGATGCCTGTTTTTTATATGCCTCCGGTTTCTTGGTTTTCCTTTTTTTTGGAGCAGGGGTCGGAGATTACTCTTGAGCAGTACGAGCATTTTCCTAAACAAACTTACCGCAATAGGGCTAATATTTATGGGGCTAATGGGCGTCTTTCTTTAATTATTCCTATTCGGCACACGGGGGCTCGGGTAATGAATTCAATTGAGATTTCTTATGCCGAGAACTGGCGGGGGCTTCATTGGAAGTCGATTAAGACGGCTTATCAGAGTTCGCCTTATTTTGAGTTTTACGAATCCCGATTGGCTGAAATTTTTAAGTTGGAGGAACGGTATTTGCTGGAGTACAATCTGAAGGCTTTGGCTATTCTTTTGGATTTGCTGAAGGAGGCGAAACCCTATACTCTGAGCGAGGAGTATTTGGGGACGCCGAAGGGGGCGGATTTGCGGATGGCTTTTTCGGCTAAACAGGCTTCGGAATATCCGATGGAGGCTTATTATCAGACGTTTTCGGATAAGTATGGCTTTATTGGGGACTTGTCTGTTATCGATTTGCTTTGCAACAAGGGGCCGGAGTCTTCGGGGTATATTAGAAATTTAGAAACAAAATTATTATAAAATGAAAAAAATACTTATTGCGGCATCGTTTTTGGTGGGGACCGTGGGCTTTTTTGCTCAGACGGATAAAGACCCTATGGCGGATAAAGATCTTATGACTTGGTATCATAAAGATTTTGCTGCGACTAATGTGTACGGGGTTAATACCCAAAACGCATATAAATATTTAGAATCCAAAGGGCTTAAACCTCGAACGGTGGTGGTTGGTGTTTTGGATAGCGGTGTGGAAGTGGATCATCCAGGACTGGTGAAAAATTTGTGGAAGAATCCGAATGAGGTTCCGAATAACGGGAAGGATGACGACGGTAATGGTTATGTGGACGATGTGCACGGCTGGAATTTTATCGGCGGTAAAAATGGCGACATAGATGTCGATAATATGGAGGTTACCCGGGTGGTGAAGAAATACAAACCTCTTTTCGAGGGGGAGGATTCGGCTCGTAACAAAGCCAACCAGCAGTCGATGCCGGAAGAATTCAAGATGTATATGCGCAGCAAGGAAATTTTTGCTAAAAAATCCATTGAAGCGCAGCAGTCTTATCAGACTTACACTAAGATTCAGGAGCTTGTGCCTACAATGGTTTCCATGTTGGCGGGGCGTAATTTGACTTCGGAGGTGGTGGCTTCCTTTAAGCCGACCAATCAGAATGAGGCGATTTCGGCTCAGATATTGGGGAATCTTTCGAGGGATTCGGATTTTGCGGGAAAGACGTCTGCCGAAGTGGAAAAAGCACTGAAGGACCAGATGAAGGAGGCTTTGGATTATTATGGGCCTCAGGCGACGCAGCAGTATAATTTGGATTTTGATCCTCGCGCGGAAATCGTGGGCGATCGTTACGACGATTATACGGAGCGGTATTACGGCAATAACAGCTACGAGGGACCTGACGCTGAACATGGTACACACGTGGCGGGTATTATTGCGGGCTTGCCTCACGGTAATGAGGTGCAATACGGCGTGGCTTATAAGGTGGCCAAAATCATGACGGTAAGGACGGTTCCTAACGGAGATGAGCGGGATAAAGATGTGGCGAATGCGATTCGTTACGCTGTGGATAATGGGGCTAGAATTATCAATATGAGCTTTGGTAAACCGGTTTCTCCGGGGATGAAGGAGGTTTGGGATGCGATGAAGTATGCGGAGGACAAAGGGGTGCTTTTGGTTAAGGCGGCTGGAAATGATAACGAAAACCTTTATGAGCATGTTTATTACCCGACCAATTTTAAATCGGTGGATGACGAGAAGCCTTTTATCAATAATATGATTGTTGTGGGGGCCAGCACGAATGACAACGAATTTTTGAGGGCTAATTTTTCTAATTTTAATGGGAAATTGGTGGATGTTTTTGCTCCTGGGACTTCGATTTATGCTCCAGTGCCGGATGCGAAATACAAGTATAACCAAGGGACTTCTATGGCTTCTCCAGTCGTGGCGGGTGCAGCGGCGGTTCTTTTGGCTTATATGCCGACACTGACGCCTTCGGAAATTATTGAATCTTTGGTGAAGACAGCGAATCAATCGACGGTTAATGCGATGCTTCCGACCAATGAGAATAATCGTTTTGATCTAATTTCTAGAGCGGGTGGAGTGATTGACTTGCGCAAAGCGGCGGAATACGCTTACACGCATTTTTATAAAGCGCCATCGTCTTCGGCTCCATTGAGGAAATCGGCAGGAAGTGCGAAATCATCGACACTCAAAAAACATCCCGTACGAACCAAAAAGGTTAAATAAAAGAGATTTTTCTTTTCAAAAGTCCGACTTGTTCGGACTTTTTTTTGTTTAGGGAGCGGGAATGGCACGGTTTTCTAATACAGCTAAGGGGAGAGAGCGGTCTTTCTTCGGAAAAGCAAATGAAAGGAAGGCGCTGAATAAAACAAAGTAAACAAAAAATAACACAAATGATGAAAAATAGTCTATTGGCAGGTCTTTTCGGGGTGGCTCTTAGTGTGGCATCCTGCTCTACGGTTTCTAATGCGAAAACGGCTCAGCAAAACCGTGCGGAATTTTTGAAGCTAAAGGGCGATTGGGAAATTACCAGCGTGGAATACGACCGTTCACTCAGGGTTAAACCCTTTGATGAAGGAGCGGATGCGACTTGTTTCATAGGAAGTCATTGGCGGTTGATACCGAATAATTATTCGGGGGCTTATACTCTTAACGGAGCGAGTGGTTGTCCTGCTCTTACCCAGCCGATTAAATTCGAGATGGTTGGCGGCAATACTTTTCTTTTCAAAAAATTGATTGAAGGTTCAAAGGCCAAGGCGGTAACTCAGGGGTATGCGCTTACTTTGGTTGACCAGTCAACGGATCAGTTCAGTTTGCAGCAAAATATTCCTTTTGAAGGTAAAACGGTACGGGTGGTGTATCATTTCCAAAGAACGGCATCCAAGTAAATTTAATTTCAAAATTTTAAAAAATATAACAGTATGAAAATTTTTAATAAAACCGGTATCGGAGCATTGTTTCTTTCTTCGGCATTACTTTTAACGGGTTGCGAAGCGGTGCAGAATTCCAATAATCAGCAAAGAGGTACGGCGATAGGTGCTGCGGCGGGTGCGGTACTTGGCGGTATTTTGGGAAACAACCTCGGTAAAGGAGGAAATGCGCCTCAAGGGGCTGTTTTGGGTGGTGTTGTCGGCGGTGTTGTCGGTAACGTTATCGGTTCAAGAATGGACAAACAAGCGAAAGAAATCAAAGAAACTCTGCCCGGAGCGGAAGTCGAGAGAGTGGGCGAGGGTATAAAGGTTACTTTGCCGGAGAGCATGGTGAACTTTGGTTTTGATTCGTCTAACCTTACGGCATCGGCTAAGGCTAACTTGGATAAATTGGCGGAGGTACTGACCAATAATCCGGATACCAATATCAATATTTACGGACATACGGATAGCCGAGGCTCGGCGGATTATAATCAAAAACTTTCGGAACGAAGAGCCGGAGCGGTTAAGTCTTATTTAATGTCCAAGGGAATTGCTTCATCGCGAATGTTTGCGATGGGGATGGGGATGAACGAGCCTGTTGCCAGTAACGATACCGATGCAGGAAGAGCGAAGAACCGGCGAGTGGAGTTTGCCATTACGGCTAATGAAAACATGATAAAAGAAGCTCAACAGCAAGTTAAATAAGTTTCAAGAAAATAATCTTTTTTGAATTTGAAAAAGCCGCCTTTTTGGCGGCTTTTAATATGGAAATCCGTACTTTTGCAGTTGATTACATGCACAAATGAAGAATTATCTTAAGCTTATCCGGATAGAGCAGTGGGTGAAGAATTTTTTTGTTTTTTTGCCTTTGTTTTTTTCGGGGCATTTTTTTAACGATGGGCTTTTGTTGAAAAGCGTCTATGCTTTTTTTGTTTTTTCGTTTGCGGCGAGCTGCATTTATATTATTAACGATTATTCGGATATTGAAGCGGATCGCCGACATCCCGAGAAATGCAATCGTCCGCTTGCCAGTGGAAAAATCGGCCGTCGGACAGCTTTGTTGCTTTTGGGGGCTTTGTTGGTAACTGTTATTTTGTTAATTTGTTGGGGGGGAGCTTACCTTTCGGGGAACTTGTGGAAGTTTGCTTTTATCATTATTTTTTACTTCGTTATGAATTTGGCCTACACGTTCCACTTGAAGCATGTGGCCATTATTGATGTGTGTATTGTAGCTTTAGGGTTTGTACTCAGGGTATTGGCAGGAGGCTATGCTACGGGGATTTTTATTTCGCAGTGGGCGATTCTTCTTACGTTTGTTTTGGCTTTGGTTTTAGCTTTGGGTAAACGGCGGGGCGAGCTTATTAATGCGCAAATTTCGGGCAAGACAAGACGGGCTTTGGATGGGTATAATGTACAATTTGCGGACATTGCATTGTCGGTTTCGGTGGCATTGGCTATTGTTTCTTACCTTATGTTTACGCTGACTTCCGAAGTGCAGGAACGTTTTGGGATGAAGGTTTTTTATACTTTCATTTTTGTGGTTTTTGCTTTTCTCCGTTATCTCCAACAGACGTTGGTTTACAACAAAACCGAATCGCCAACTAAAATCGTTTATAAGGATCGATACATTCAGATTACGGTAATTCTTTGGGGATTGTCTTTTTTGGGATTGATTTATGACAACTATCTAATGCAGTAACATGAAGCCTGATTTTATACAAAAAGTAACAAACTGGGGGAATTTTCCTGTGGTTGAAAAGGAAATAAAGAGCGAAGACTCGCTGGAAAAAATTAAGGCTTTTGTGCTGAAAAATAAGGAGGTTATTGCTCGTGGTAACGGACGTTGCTATGGTGATGCTTCTTTGGCGGAGCATATTTTTTCAACGAAAAGGCTTAATAAGTTTATTGGCTTTGACCGTTTAAACGGGATTTTAGAATGCGAATCGGGGGTTTTGTTGTCTGATATTTTGGAGGTTGTGGTTCCTCAGGGGTACTTTCTTTCCGTTACTCCGGGAACGAAATACGTGACGGTGGGCGGAGCGATTGCCTCGGATGTTCATGGGAAGAACCATCATGCGGAAGGGTGTTTTTCGGACTGGGTGGTGTCTTTTACGCTTCTTGATCAAAATGGAGACGTGCAGACGTGCAGCCGAGAGGAGAACGCCGATTTGTTTTGGGCTACGGCGGGCGGTATGGGGCTTACGGGGATTATTCTTTCGGCGAAACTGAAACTTAAGAATATCGAGTCGGCTTATATTCGTCAAGAAAGTCTAAAGGCTTCCAATTTGGAAGAAATTTTCAGATTGTTTGAGCAAAGTGAAAACTGGACGTACAATGTGGCTTGGATAGACTGCCTTCAGAAGGGCGGGGGAATTGGCCGTTCGATACTTATGAGGGGAGAGCACGCTTTGAAGGCGGAATTGCCTGCTAAACTTCAGGCGGAACCTTTGAAGTTAAAACCGAAGTTTAGGTTTACGGTTCCGTTTTATTTTCCGGGGTTTGTGCTTAACCGATTTACGGTTAAGGTCTTCAATTGGTTGTATTACGGCAAGCAGCGTCGTTCTCAGGTGAATGGTTTTGTGGATTACGAGACGTTTTTTTACCCTTTGGATGCGGTTAATGATTGGAATAAGATCTACGGACGTAAAGGGTTTATCCAGTATCAGATGGTGATTCCGAAGGCGAAGGGCTATGAGGGGATGAAGCAGATTTTGGAGACGATTGCCCATAGCGGGAATGGTTCGTTTTTGGCGGTTCTTAAGCTGTTTGGTAAAAACAACCCCGAGGCGTATAATGCGTTTCCGATGGAGGGGTACACGCTGGCTTTGGATTTTAAAGTTAATAAGAAACTTCCGGAGTTGGTCCAGAAGCTGGATGATGTGGTGGAAGCGTTCGGCGGGCGTATTTATCTGACGAAGGACAGCATGAGCCGCTCTTCTCTGACTAATTATTTGAAAAATGTGAGGAATCCGAAATTTGTTTCTTTGCAGCAGAAAAGAATTGCCAATAATCAATAAAAGCCAAGAATAATGATAATATTAGGAAGTAACTCGGAGGTGGCACAGGCCTTTGTGGAGAAAATGTTGAGCGAGGGCAGGCGTTATCCTGTGGTGTATCTTTTTACTTCGAATGTGGCGACGACGGAGAAGTTTGCCAAACATTTGGGAGTGAGATTTCTTCAACATTGTGAGATTATTCCTTTGGATTTGATGGGGGAATTTCATCCGAAGGCTTGGGATTTTGTTCAGTCGGATTTATTGTTTTGTGCTTCGGGGTATTTGGGGCAGGGAACGGCAGAGGGGCTTTACGATGATGGGAATACGCAACGCATTATTACCGTGAATTATGCGGCATTGGTTCCGGTTCTTAACTATTTTGCCAAAAAAATGGAGAGCCGCAGAAGCGGAACGATGATTGTTTTGTCTTCGGTGGCGGGGGATCGCGGGCGGCAGAGTAATTTTATTTATGGTTCGGCTAAGGCAGGTCTTACAGCTTATCTTAGCGGTTTGCGCAACTATCTTTTCGATAAGAAAGTGCATGTAATGACGGTTAAACCGGGGTTTATGGCGACCAAAATGACGGAGGGGCTTCCGCTTAATCCTTTGTTGACGGCGAGTCCTAAGCAGGCGGCCGAGCATATTTATAAGGCTTATGTAGGAAAAAGAAATACGGCTTATGTCTTGCCGGTCTGGTGGGGGATTATGACGATCATTAAGGCTATTCCCGAATTTATTTTTAAGAAAATGAAACTTTAGGGTGTTTTTTTACGTTTTTTTGATATAAAGGCAAGTATGAAAAAGTTATATTGTTTTGATTTCGACGGTACTCTGACGAATCGGGATACGATGTTTCTGTTTTTACGGTTTTATCGCCCTTCACGTTACTATGTGCAGTATTTGAAACATTTACCTCTGTTTGTTCTGCTAAAACTACGTTTGGTAAAGGCGGAAGGGGTGAAAAAGAGTTTTATTTCGGGGGTACTGAAGGGGGAAACCCGCGGGGCAATCGAACGCAAAGCCCAAGCTTTTTTCCAACGGTATTACCCTGAAATCATCCGTGAAAATGCATTGGAGTTTATCGCCAATAGGGATCGGCAAAATACCGAAGCTTTGTTGGTGACGGCATCCATGGATTTATGGGTGAGGCCTTTTGCTGAAAAATTCGGGATGTCGTTGTTGGCTACGGAAGGTTATTTCCAGCAGGAGGTGTTTACGGGGGAATTTAAGACGCCTAACTGCAATGGGGAACAGAAAGTGTTTCGGATTCGGCAATTTATTGAGGGGAAACGTTACGATAAAATCATTGCTTTCGGGGATACTTCGGGGGATCGTCCGATGATGAAATTTGCAGATGACCGATATTATCGTTTTTTTCATTAAATTAGCCTCGCGATAATCGAGGTTTATGAAATTAATAAAAATATCTTTTTTCTTGCTTTTGTCGGGTCTTTTAGCGGCTTGTACGGTAAAGAAAGAGAGCGATAAAAATAAGGAATCAGTATCGTCGTCTATGGATTCAACTAAAAACGGAAAAGCGCCTGTATTGTTCCTTTCCGAGTGGAACGGAGGGAGAGAAAAACCGGGCTTTATACGGGCAAGAGGGAAGACCGAATATCATTCGATTTACCGTACGTTCAAAGGCGGTGGAGGATTAACGGAAACTTTGGAGGCTTTAGATTCGTCTGTGCCAGAACTCCCAAAGGGGCACGACGCGGTGTTTTATTCGTTCGGAACGATGACTTCAGGAAGTTACACGGCTCCGGGGATTGAGGCGTTAAAAATAGAGCACGGTGTGCTGAAAGTTTACCTTAAGAAAACGGCACCGAAGGATATCAACGAACCTCAGATTATGGTTTTGTCTCGGCCTTGGATGGTGTTTTCTGTTCCGTCGGATGATGTGTTTGAAACAATTGAAATAAAATAACAGCAATCGGTTTTAATGGAAATCAGAAAAGTATATTTGGATAATGCGGCTACTACTCCGATAGACGAGCCGGTGATTGAGAAAATGGTGGAAGTGATGCGGATGAATTACGGTAATCCTTCTTCTACTCACAGCGTTGGGCAAGAGGCTAAATCACTTATTGAAGGGGTTCGTCGAAAGATTGCCGATTATTTGAGGGTGCAACCTGGGGAGATTATTTTCACCTCTTGCGGGACGGAGTCCAATAATTTGATTATAAAATCTTGTGTGTCCCATTTGGGGGTGGAGCGGATCATTACATCACCCTTGGAGCATAAATGTGTAGCAGAGGCTGTACGGGATGCCAAAACCCGAAAAGGCGTGGAGGTGGTTTATCTGCGTCCTGATGCTAACGGCGATATTTTACCCGAGAAGGTAGAAGAAGCTTTGAAGGCTTCGGATAAGAAGACTTTGGTTTCCCTTATGCATGCCAATAACGAAGTTGGTAATCTTTTGGATTTGGAAGCCGTGGGTAAATTATGCGAGCAGTACGGGGCTTATTTTCATTCGGATACGGTACAGACGATAGGGCATTTGGATTTGGATTTTTCCAAAATTAATATTGACTTTGCTTCTTGCAGTGCGCACAAGTTTCACGGACCTAAAGGAGTGGGGTTTGCTTATGTCAAAAAATCTTCCCGATTGAAACCAATAATTCTTGGAGGAGCCCAAGAACGTGAGCTTCGGGCAGGAACGGAAAATGTAACCGGGATTGTCGGTTTGGGGGTTGCGTTGGATTTATGCATGACGAACCTGGAAGAGTACGCCCGTCATATTCAACAGATCAAGGAGTACACGAAGGAGCGCTTGCAAGCGCGGATTCCGGGAGTGAGGTTTAACGGGCGCTCTGCGGATTCTCAAAGAAGCCTTTATACGGTGCTTAGTGCATTGCTTCCGTTTAAAAATCCGATGATTGGTCTTCAATTGGATATGAAAGGGGTGGCTATTTCTCAAGGAAGTGCTTGTTCGTCCGGTGCGGCTAAACCTTCAATGGTAATGATGATGCTTCTTGATGATAACGATTTAGAAGAGACTACGCCGCTTCGTATTTCGTTTTGTCATCATACGACGAAAGAAGATATTGATTATTTTGTCGAGGCGTTGGTGGAGATTTCTTCCTCTTCTCTTATAGAAAAAAACAATGCCTAATATAGATGAGAGGGTGTTGCATTTGGGATTATAATTATTACTTTTGTAGACGGTAAAAAAATAAATTAAAAATAAATTTTGTATTATGGCATTAGAAATTACAGATAGCACGTTTAAGGAAACGGTATTAAACTCGGATAAGCCGGTATTGGTAGATTTTTGGGCGGTATGGTGTGGTCCTTGCCGTATGTTGGGGCCGATTATCGAAGAGGTTTCAGCCGACTTCGAGGGCAAGGCTGTGGTAGGTAAAGTGGATGTAGACAATAACCAGCAGGTTTCGGTGGATTATGGGATTCGTAATATTCCGACGATGCTTATCTTCAAAAATGGAGAAGTGGTCGACAAGATTGTTGGGGTAGCACCAAAAGAGGTGATTGCTGAAAAACTATCTGCTCATTTGTAAAAAAAACAGATTGAAAATTAATGCTTTCCGTTTAGGGAAGCATTTTTTTGAAAAAATATTTGCAGTTTTAGAAAAAAGTCCTATATTTGCAATCACAAAAATGAAGGGTTTCTTCATTGAAAGATCCGGTAGTTCAGTTGGTTAGAATGCCGCCCTGTCACGGCGGAGGTCGCGGGTTCGAGTCCCGTCCGGATCGCAAAAAAGTCGCAAAAGCGACTTTTTGTTTTATCAAAAATAGGATTAACTTGACTGGCAAGTCTGTTTTTTATATTTTTGTTGAGAGATAAGGGGAATTGGCGCAGTTGGCTAGCGCGTTTGACTGGCAGTCAAAAGGTCACGGGTTCGAATCCCGTATTCTCCACAAGTGCTATTGAAAATCAATGTTTTACGATAGTAAGGGACTAAAACAGGGACTTGTTCTCTGTTTTTTTTTCAGAATCTTCTCGCTCAGATTTATCCAACCACCTTACTCAGATTTATCCAACCACCTTACTCAGATTTATCCAACCACCTTACTCAGATTTATCCAACCACCTTACTCAGATTTATCCAACCACCTTACTCAGATTTATCCAACCGCCTTACTCAGGTTTATCCAACCGCCTTACTCAGATTTATCCAACCACCTTACTCAGATTTATCCAACCTTTACTCAGATTTATCCAACCACCTTACTCAGATTTATCCAACCTTTACTCAGGTTTATCCAACCACCTTACTCAGATTTATCCAACCTTTACTCAGGTTTATCCAACCTTTACTCAGGTTTATCCAACCACCTTACTCAGGTTTATCCAACCTTTACTCAGATTTATCCAACCACCTTACTCAGATTTATCCAACCTTTACTCAGGTTTATCCAACCACCTTACTCAGGTTTATCCAACCTTTACTCAGATTTATCCAACCTTTACTCAGGTTTATCCAACCACCTTACTCAGATTTATCCAATTCTTGTTTATAATGATTTGATTAACAATTTTTTATGTATAAAATGTGAATTCATTATAAAGAATGACATCACACACATATATATATAATTATGTATTATAAATATAATATATGTGATCGTAATTTTTATTTTTTTTCTGTCAGCCATTTAGTCCTCTAAAAAAGGATTTTACAAATATTATATAATGATAATCAGTATTTTAAAATTTTAGAGGAATAAAAAAATGAAGAAAGTCAATATAATTTGAAGAACAGGGATTTCAATGTGGGCTTCAAATGCAATGTGGGCTTCAAATGCAAGATGTGTCTTTGTATATACACTTCAAGCGCATAGACAAAGACCATCTTGCCCATTTTTCTTTTGGGAAAAATGGGGGCAAAAAACTTCGGAACTCGTTTTTTGTAATAAAAAAAAATAGAAATAAGAATACAAGCTATTAAAAGTTATTAAAAAACATTTTTACATTTTTCTTTTTTATGTTATTAATAATATTAAATGACTTTATTTAATAATAAATATTATTTTTTTGTTTTTTATTGTTGTTTTGTTAATAAATTAAGAATTTTGCCTAAAGAAAAAAATGAGGGAAGGACAAAAACCATTGCTAATCTATATTGATGAAGAACAAAAAGCAAAGTGGAAGTCAATCTGTAAAAGTAGGGGGATAACATTTAAAAGCCTTATCGTAGATTCCGTAGAAGGTAGAATTATGGATAACGAAAGGCGAAGAGTAATAGAGTTCATTGAGGTACAGGATAATATTTTTAAGAAGATAGAAAACAACATCAATCAGTTTGCAAAAATTGCTAATACCTCTAAATGGATTAGTGAAATGGAAATGAAAATTTTTAATCAGAACCTATCTGAATTGAGAAAAATGAAACAGGAGCAAACTGATATGTTCAAGATTATTTTTGAAATGCTTGGAAAATGATAGTAAAGATTTTATCGGCAAGTAAAAGTTTTAGTGGTGTAGAATATAACGATAAAAAAGTGGAAAAAGGAAAAGGAGAATTGATGGCGATGAAAAACTTTCCCTCATTCATCAATGAGGAAAGTAGTCCACAGACAGTGAAAGATTATTTAAAATCTATCTCCAAAAGTAACAAGGTTAAAAAACCTCAATTTCACGCAGTAATTTCTACCAAATTTCAAGAACACTCAAAAGAGGAATTGAAAATTGTTGCTGAAAATTTCATGCAGGAGATGGGATATGGAGAACAGCCATACATTGCAGTTTTCCATAATGATACAGATAATAATCATATCCATATAGTTTCCACAAGAATTGACAAAGCAAGTGGGAAAAAGTTGAATGATAGCTTTGAGCGATTAAAATCCCAAAAAGCATTGCAAAAGGTAATGGATAAACTTTATCCCGAACAAAAACTAAATGAAGAGTTGGATAAGTTACTAAATTACAAATACAGTTCTTTAAATCAATTGAAAGAATTACTGGAAAGGAATGGTTTCAAATTGTCTAGAAACTCTGAGGACGATAATCGGTTGGATATTCTAAAAAATGGCGTTTTGCAAAGAAGTCTTACAGGAAATCAACTTTCTTTTAATACTAGTGAGGATAAGAACAGGAAGAAGCAGATAGCGGCTGTCATTAAAAAATATTCTGAAATCTTTTCTAATAAAACCTTTAAAGTCATTGATGACAGAAAACAAAAGGATTTATATGAGAGAGAAACAAACGCTCAACCCAAGATTGAATGGGAAAGCGAACTGCAAAAGAAACTTCGGGATATGTTCGGGATTGATATTATTTTTCATCATAAGGAAAAACAAACACCTTTTGGATATACAGTGATAGATAATAGGTCTAAATCTATTTTCAAAGGGAGTGAGATTCTCAAAATGAGAGAAATTTTCCAATTTACTGATGAGCAAATTGATAAAAAGAATTTTGAAGTTTTAAAGGATTTTAATATCACCACCGAGAAGGAGAAAGAAATTTTAAGAGAATGGTATAACGAAAAGCACCCTCACGCTCCTATTCAAATCCATATGCTATTTTATAATAAAAATAAAAACTCTGAAATCAGAAAACAGGGGCGTGAAGATGTTTTAAATCTTATCAAAAGCGGAGAGGATAAATCCGACAAAATAGATGTTGTGAATGTAGAAGGGAAATATTATGCCATACACAATCTGTTCCACCAAGTTTGGGAAATGGATAAACTGATTGGAGAAATCCAATACCAAAAGCTTATGGATAGAAAGGATGTTGAACAATATGGAGATGATAATGTTATAGAGGGTATCGTTGATTGGAGTACAGATTTACTGGAAGGTACTTCGGATATTATAGATAGTATTTTGAAACCTAACTATGGGGCAGAAATAGAAGATGAATTTGACCCAAGAAAGAAGAAACGAAAAAAACGATAATTTATGATAATCACATTTGGAACACAGAAAGGAGGTGTTGGCAAAACTACAATTGCTGTGGCGTTAGCTAACTACCTTACTTTACATAAAGAACGAAAAGTTTTTGTGTATGATTTTGATTATCAAAAGTCATTTTACAAACTATGGGAGATAGATAATGGCAAGGAAAATTCAATTCCACCAATTTATGATGTACAAGTTATAAATAATGAAGATGAACTGCCTTTTTCTAATATGGAGGAACTAAAAGCTATAAAAGATAGTCAAGACATTTATTTATTTGATTTGGGCGGAACATTAGATGCAAGGTATAACTTACTATTGGTTTATTCGGATATTATCGTGATTCCATTTGAATATTCTAATGTTAGTATCGAGTCTACATTAGTATTTATAAATGTAATTACTAAACATTTTGAAACAGAAGCTTCATTACTATTCATCAGTAATAGAAGTGATGCAGGATATAATTATCCAAATAAAGAGTATACAGATGGTGTTCTTGAACAATATGGAGAATTAGTACCTACACCCATTTATAAAAGGAACGCTTTACAAAAAATAAACACAAGGGAGTTCAAAAAAGAAATCAGGAATGCTATAAAGCCTAACCTTGATGAGCTTTTAGATATCATAAACAATTTAACTGAGAAGAAGTACAATTTATGACAATGGGAAAATTTGTATTGGTAGTATTGATAATATACATTCTATACTATACAGGAAACATTATTTATGACCTATATATCAAAAAAGAAAAGGTAGAAGAAGTGGAAGAAGAGGTTGTAACTATTGAAGGCATTGATACGGAAGAAAATGTTGCCAATGTAGAAATTGATGATATAGAGGAAATGGCAACTCCAAAAGGTTTCACTAATGAAGAAGAATACAATATAAGAGAAGGGGAACAAGAAAACGAGTTTGACGAAGGAGAAAAAGAAAGAAATATCCTTGAATTAGAAAAGAAACATAAAGAAGAAAGCCAATTAGACAACATCACAAAAGGGCAAGAAGTGGCAGAAAAAAAGGTTGAAGAGCAACCTAAACTTAAAACAGATTTCAAAAGAACACCCACGCCTGAAGAATTTAGAAAAATCATTAATGATGCCGAAAGTAATGTCTATATAGCCAGTGAAAAAGAAGGACATATTTGTTACAATATGAAATAACATAAATTTTATTAAGATGAAAAAGTTCAATTTTAAAATCAACAAAAAAAGTTTGGTAAAGAATGCTTTAACATTAGCATTAGTATTATTTGCAGTTACGCCGATGTTTGCCGGCGGTGGAGCTCTAGGAATAGCTGCACAGAAAATAGGAGAATACAAGGAGGGAGCCAAACTATTAATCAAAGCCATAGCTGCCGTTGTAGGTTTAATAGGAGGTATTCGGATTTATAACAAATGGCAGAATGGAGACCAAGACGTGAACAAAGAAATCATGGGCTGGGCAGGTGCTTGTATTTTTTTATTACTAGTTCCAACTTTCTTGGATTCCATATTTGTAGGTTAAAAAAAATGCAAACATGCAAACCAAATTTTTTCTCTACAAAAGCCTAAAAAAGCCTTTAATTTTTTTTGGATTAAAGGAGAAGTACATCTACTATGCTTTTGGAGGAGTTGCAGGAGGAATAGTAATAGGGACCATTCTCTCAAGCTTTTTTGGATTGTTAGGTAGTATTATAGGCTTTTCCTTATCTGCAATAAGTGTATGGTTTACATTGAAACTCCAAAGAGAAAGAGGGCTTTTTAACAAAACTAAAAACGCTTTTGAAGTTCACATTTTCAAAAGTGGCTTCAAAAAGAATACTTAATAATTCTTTTTATTTAAAATTAAGAGGAAGAGAGGGGGGAAATGAAAGAGTTTTTCTTAACTCTCTTCTTCGTTTTTAGCTATGATAAAATACAAAACGAAAATATTTGATGTACCTTTCATCGGTTATGATTTAGGCGAAAAGCACGGCTGGACTTTTGATGTTCTTATTGGAAAATATGGAAATCCTGTAATTGGCATTAAAATAAAGAATGCCGTTGAGCAATATTCTGCCGACCCTGAAAGTTATATGAATTTTCATTCTTTACTTAACCAAATTATTGCCATTGTTGGGGAGGGTTTTATTATTCAGAAAACAGATATTTTTTCTAAGAAAAAGTATTTAGCTGAACCTTCTAAAGAATTTTTACAACAGAAATATTCGGAACATTTTGATGGGAGATATTTCAAAACAATAGATACACTTCTATTGTTTACAGACCTTATTGATGATAAGAGTAAAAAGAAAAACAAGTATAAATTTGACGAAAACAGGTACAAAATATTAAGAGAAAAGTGTCAAAAAGTTTTAATGCTTCTAAATCAACACGACTGTCCTGCATCTTTCTTAAAGAAAAAAGATTTTGATTACTACATAGATAGGGCTTTCACAATGAAGTTTTCCGATATACCAACTTTTGATAATTACAAAATTATGGACACTTATATAAAGGTTGGGAATGACTTTATAAAAACCATAGCATTTGTAGATGTAGAAGATATTGCCTTGCCTGCAACAATCTCTCCTTTTACCTATTTAGGTGGGGGCGGTACAGCTTCTGAGACAGCAGTAGATAACTTTTCGTTTTTCAATGAATTAGAGGACTATAATGCCGTTATTTATAATCAGGTTATTTCTATTCCAATACAGGGTAAAAGGCAAATAGACCTTGAGAAAAAAAAGAAAAAACATGAAAGTGCAGGTTCTCAAAGTCCAAGTAATTTACTCATTGCAGAAGAAATAGACGCACTAATGATAGATGTGGCAAGTAACAGCCAGTTGATTGTAGATGCCCACTTCTCTATGGCTTTTTCTACTGATAGTAAAGAAAAAATGGAAAAATTATATTCCCAAATAGAGTCTAAACTATTCACTAAAGGAATAAGAATTTCACAACGCTCTACCAATCAATTGGAGCTGTTCAGAAGTTGTATTCCGGGAAATGCGGTAGAGTTAAAAGATTATGATTTCTTTATGACTACGAGCGAAGGTGCGAGTTGTTTTTTTTTTAAAGAAAGTTACCCAACAAACGAAGAATCCAATTTTTATTTAAGATTCACGGATAGGCAAGGCGTACCGATTAAAATAGACCCATCGGATTTACCTATGAGAACAGGAAGGATAAATAATAGAAATAAATTCGTTCTTGGACCTTCGGGTTCAGGAAAATCCTTCTTGATGAATAATATAGTGGAGCAATATCTAACCTATAATTACGATGTGGTAATTGTAGACACAGGAGATTCCTACTCAGGAACTTGCAAATACAAAGGAGGGAAGTATATAAAATATACAGAAGAAAATCCAATCACAATGAATCCTTTCATAATGAATGAAAAGGAGTTTAATATTGAAAAAATTGAATTTTTAACAAATCTAATTTTTATGATATGGCAAGGGGCTGATGCTACAATGACAAAGGAGCAAAAATCCATATTGGACAATACCCTAGTGTCCTATTATAACCAATATTTTAATCAAGGAAAAAACTGGTATGAGTCAAAATCTAATGAAGATTTATTACTTCATTTAGAAAAGTACAATATCCATAGAGAAGAATTACTAGAAGATTTTGAGGAAGATTTAGAACAAAGCAAAACTTATTACGAGATATTAAATGTTTCAGAAAATGCTACTATGGATGAGATTAAAAGGGAAGGGAGAAAATTAATTAATTTTTACCACCCTGATAAAAATATTGATAATCCCGATTATGATCAATCAAAGTTTTATCGGGTATATGAAGCCTATGAAACTTTGATTGATGAAGAAAAAAGAAAAAGATACAACGAAACAACATTAGCGGTTATCACTTCAGAAGTCATCAAAAAATCTCTAAATGCAGAGGAATGGAATGATGCGTTCCGATATTCCTTAATAAAAAGAATAAAGGAACTTGATGATAAATTAGTTGTTTCGGAGTTATCGTTCAATAGTTTCTATGAGTATTGTGAACGATTTTTACCTATCTATTTAAAAAACAAGAAATATAAGATTACGGAAAAAGAGTTTAATCTACGAACATTTTTATTTGTATTAAAGGACTTTTATAAAGGAGGTCGGTATGGAACTACTTTAAATGAAAGTGCTGATAGTACATTGTTTGATGAACCTTTTATCGTTTTTGAAATTGATAATGTAAAAGATAATCCTACTCTTTTTCCCATCGTGACACTTATTATTATGGATACTTTCATCCAAAAAATGAGATTGAGAGAAGACAGAAGAAAAGCCTTAATTATAGAAGAAGCGTGGAAAGCAATTGCATCCAAATTAATGGGTGGGTATATTCTTTTCCTCTATAAAACTGTAAGGAAGTTTTGGGGGGAAGCCGTCGTAGTAACACAGGAATTGAACGATATTATCGGAAATGCAGTTGTAAAAGATTCTATTATAAGTAATTCCGACACTTTCATTTTGCTAGACCAAACGAAATTCAAAGACAACTTTGAAACAATTGCTTCTCTTCTGTCATTAAATCAGGTGGAACAAAATAAAATATTTACAATCAATAACTTAAATAATAAGTCTGGCAGAAGTAGATTTAAAGAATTTTATATCAAGAGAGGTTCAAAAGGCGAAGTTTATGGAAACGAGGTATCCTTAGAACAATACCTGACCTATACCACCGAGAAGCCTGAAAAATCTGCCATTGAATACTACTTTCAAAGTCTTGGAGATTATGATGTGGCACTAAATAGTTTCGTAGCCGATTCCAAAAAGCTCAATGGCGATTTAGGGAGTTTGGTACCATTGGTAAATCTAAATAAAAAGCCGATAGACAACAATGTGATAAGGTATTATGAAGCTTTAAAGAAGAAACATATAGGTCAGGATGTTTTCAAAATTATAGAGGGGAAAATGTTAGAAAAAAAGCAAACTTTCAACGAATTAATAAAAGAAGTAATATGAAAAAAGGTATCTTAACATTACTCTTATTACTAGTGCTTGGCAAAGGATGTATCAAGGCTCAATCACTTTATTTGGACCCGACTACAACAGCAGCATTAATGTATTATTCATCTGACCTAAGAAAGCAGCAAGAGAAAACAAAAAATGAAGTAAACGGGTTGAAAAAGGTTCAAGCAACAGTAGGAGTGGCAATGGCAGAAGTGGGGCGCGTTCAAAATCAAGTTTATAAAGGACTACGTGAAGTTTCGGGAACCCTCACTAACGCATATCAAGTAAAAGAAATTTATATCAACTTAGAAAGAAGCACAATGGCAATGAAAAAAATAAAAGACATTGCTATAAAACATCCGCAATATATGGTTTTTACAGAAAGTATTATTGAAAAAGCTATCGAGAGAATCACATCTACTTCGCTAGAATTATCAAATTTAATGACTTCATCAGACACTAATTTAATGACATCAGGAGATAGATATAGGGTGTTGAAAACAATTAATGATGCCGTAATGATGCTGAGGGTGGACTTAATGAGCATCTTGCTGAGATTAGAGAGAGTTGAAAGAATTGGTTTTTGGAGAGAATTGAACCCTTTTAAGGGGTACATAAATACCGACAAAAGTATTGTGGAGAGTATTATGCTGAGATATAAATACTTATAAAATGAAAGAAAAAAAGTTAATTCACTCGATATTGTTTTTTTTCTGCCTTCCTATATTGATGTCTAATGGTGGTGGTGCTGGAAGTGTAGAAGTAGAGCATGTCTCGTTCCCGATGATAAATTCCGAAATAAGAAATTCATTAGAAGAGCATGAAAATCAAAAACAATTAAGGGCAGAACAAACTGTCAGTTTGGCTTCAGAGAGAATAAATAGAGGGCTTTGGACAAAATATAAGGATACCACTAAAAAAATTCAGAATAGATTACGATTTGTTGATTTTGCAGTTCAGTCCATTCCTACAGGATACTCAATGTATCTCGATGCAAAAGAAATAAAAGAAACCCAGGAAAGAATTATTCGAGAATTATCAGAGGCTCCATATGCGATAGTTATGGCAATGCCTGCGCAAATAAAGTTTGCCGATGATTTACAAATGACAACGAGATTATTGATGGGTATTGTAGTTTCTTATGGAGCTATTAATCAAATGGAAAAAGCCGATCGAAAACAACTGTTACAATATGCCTTGGATGAAGTAAAAGCAATTAAGTATCAAGTAAGATACTTACTGCATAAAATTATCGAGTTTAAACGAATGATAGAAATGAAAAAATATCTTTTGAAATACCACAAAGAAAGGGATTTGAATATAGTCAAAGATATCGTAAGAAATATAAAAAAATTATGAAAAAGATACTATTCATAGTTGTTGCTATAGGAGGGATTGTTTTGATAAAATCTCAACAACCGCAAATTGTTGTGAATGACAGACTGCTTTTTCAACTCCAAAAAAATCAGCTTGTCCGTGTCGGGAGTGAAAAAAATTTTTTCAAATCTTACGAAAAACAAAAAAAAATTTATGAAGACTCAAGAAAAAAAATTGCCCAAGTCGTAGCTGTGCAAGAATACATTTATCAACAATTGAAAAATGTAAATTCTGCATTCCGTCATGGAAAAATGGTACAACAAATATGGGAAGAGTTTGATGAAGTTATGAAAAACTCTAAACAAATTATTGAATATAATGCTTTATATCCGCAATACAGTGTATTCCTTACTAAAGCCTATGAAGAGATATGGATTAGGCTTATAAGAATAAAAAACTATTTGGAAAAAGAAGCCTTAAATGAGAATAACAATTTTTTGATGGATTCTTACGATAGGGAGAAAATCCTTGTTCATGTAGGTGATGAGTTAAGAGCACTAAGAGCCGGAACGTATGGCATCATAATGTTTTTCCAAAGAGCGAGAACAATTCCTTATTTACTTCATTCAAGAGAAATAAGAAATTATATAAATATTGACAAACAAATCATCCAAGAAATGATACATAAAATCAAATATTTCAAATATTAATTATGAAAAAAATATTTTTTAGTGGAATGATTTTTTTGGGCATTTTTATACTAGCTCAAAAAAGGCTATATGATCCAACTATCGTTGCTCAAGAAAAGAGGCAAGTGTTTGAAAGTTGGGGAGACTGGCGGCCTTATCCTAAGTATGCTTTTGGCATTCAAACAAATTTTTCTTACGCTACTGTGTGGGGGTGGATGGCACCAAGAAGAAATAGACTATACAAACAAGGAGCAGATATTCGCCCTTTGAAAGTAGGAGGGATAGAAACTCAAAGATTAGTGGAAGTCAAAATACAGGAGTCTGAAACTGAAAAAATAAAAGTAGAGATAGATAGTATTTACAAACGAAATATACAAGATTTCGCTTATTGGACACCTGAAACAGTAGAAGCAGACCCTTTATGGATTTTATATTATAAAAGAATGCTTCGTCCATTGCAGGAGTTTCCAAGCAATCCTTATCAATGGGGAATTAAAAATTTCGACACTTATAAAATGCTTCTTGAAACGGGAAAGATAGAGCAACTCCAAAAAACACTGGATATTTTGAAAGATAAATATCGAATTTCTAGAACGGTAGCAATGCCTAGAGGAAAGAGATTTCTTCTATATCATGAATGCTTATTAGGATGGCGTAGATTTAAAAATATGCTTTCCGAACAAAGCGAGAAAACTACTCTAGTTCTTGAATATGAGAACTTGTTTACCAAAAAAAATCTGATTAAAAAAGAAACTCAAAAAAGCGATTTAGAAATTGTAAAAGGAGTAATTGACGATTATAAGAAAAATGAGAATAAATATGAATAAGTATTTTGGATTGACATTGATTTTTTTGATGTTTCCGTTCATGGGATTTGCCTCAAATGGAGCGTTAGAATTTTTGAAAGGTGATGGAGCCATTGAACAGTGGTTTTTAAAGGCCTTCGCAATGGTGGAATTTGAAGCCGCAAGCCACCTCTCTGGAGCAGCTTCATTTGGTAGAGCTATTGGAGGTTTGGGGGCATTATTTTACATGGGGCATTTAGGATGGCAAATGCAAGAAGGACAGCGACCATGGGCTGTGACTCCTATGATTAAACCAATAATAATTGCTTTGATACTAGCCAACTGGTCACTGTTTACAAACATGATCAAAGCTCCTTTCAACCTATTAGCAACTCCGAGCATTTCTATGTTTAACGATATAGAAAATCAAGCAAATTTGCTAAGAAAAAAAAGATATGAGTTGCAACGGAAAGCGATTGATAAAGCAATGGAAATTCAGGCAAAAAATGAAAAAGAAAAAGCAAAAGCAAATGCTGAAGCAACAGCAAAAAAAGATTTTATGGATAAAATAATAGACGGGGTTTCGGATTCTGTTTCCGAAAAATGGGATAAGCTTACAACCGAAGTTGAAAAATGGTCGTTAAAAACACAGGCCAGCTTACAAACATTGATAGCAGAAGTGATTGAAGCTATCGCACTAATCATTTTAAGAGTTGCTGTGTACGGAATCTTTGGGTTCCAAAAAATTTGGTCCATTATGCTGATAATATTAGGTCCGATAGCAGTAGGGTTATCTCTTATACCGGGCTTTGATGGAGCCTTAAATAGCTGGATAGCAAAGTTTATTAATATCAATCTTTTTACATTTATTTCATTTCAAGCTATGAGTATCGGTAATTTACTCATATCAAGCGGATATAAAATGGAGATAGAAAGGTATGAAACAATACTTAAAGGTAATGAAGATCAAATTACCGCAGCAATAGGAATGTTTACTGAAGGAAGTGGGTTTATTAATACAATCACGTTTACTGTTGTTTCCTACATCGTAACTGGGTTACTTGTATCCCTGACACCTGTTATTGCTGATTCAATCGTTTCTGCAGGAGGTTCAAGTATAGCTAACTCAGCAAGGAGAGAACTGTCCTCAATTTATCGAGGAGGAAAGTCAACAGCAAGGGGGCTTCAAAAAGGCTCTCAACAAATTGGACAAGCATTAGGAAATATAGTTAGTAGATTTTAAATATTAATATATGTTGGTAAAAAGTATCGAAAAAAAAATAAACATCAATAAATCGGTTTCTATTTCTGTCATAATAGCAGCTGTAGTGATGATGTTTTCAGTTTTAGTTTTTGCTTATATGCTTATTCTTGATTCTAGAAAAAGTATGTATATTTTGGATAATGGAGTGCCTATTTTGGTAAAACAAACGGACGAACTTTTAAATCGTCCGGTAGAGTATAAATCACAAGTAGAGCTTTTCCATAGGTTGTTCTTTACTCTTCCTCCAGATAATGAATATATCAAGGAAAATGTAGAAAAATCCTTATACCTTATTGACGATAGTGGAAAAAAAGAGTACACCAACCTCAAAGAAAATGGATTTTACAATCAAATCGTTTCCTCAAACTCAATAGCAACTGTAAAAGCAGACTCAATAAAAATAAGTGAAGCTGAAAAAAGATTTATTTATTACGGAACGCAAACTATTAACAGAAAAAGTGTTATGATTATGCGAAAATTGATAACTGAGGGGAGTTTTGAAAATATAACCAGGACTCCTAACAATCCTCACGGTGTCATGCTGAAAAACTGGAAAATAATAGACAATAGTGAGATTTCTTCTCAAGACAAATATTAACCATGAATAAAATAAGAAATAGATTACTGAAAATAAAAGCCTTTGTATACAAAAATCCTAAACGATTTTATAAATATTGGATGGCTATTTTGATTGTCTTATTTGTTTTTTCAACATGGAAAGAGATTTACTACCCATCAAAATATTTTGAATCCACGCAAATCCCTCAAATTCAAAAACAAAGTGACGAAGAAATCGCAGCAATTAAAAAAGAAGAAAAAAGCAAGGAAATGAAAAGTAAGGCTATTCTAAAAGAGTTAGAATACTTGGGTAAAAAAAGAGAAAATAAAATCCTTACGAAAGAGGATAGTGTTCGCGTCGAATATTTAATGAATAAATACAACGAAATAAATCATGAAGGTTTTTGAAAAAATTAACTTTAGGCACCCCAAATATATAATTCCGCTAATTGCTCTTCTGCCGATTCTTTATTTTGGCTCACAAATAATCAGTTTTCAAAATGAAACTAATGAAAAAGATAAGCAAGAGGAACTTTCAACCGGTTTAGGAGAAACGAAGGCCGAAATTTTAGCTAAAAATGAAGCCTACGATGCTTTTTATAGCAACAAGGACAGTCGAACGATGATGGAGGGTTTAGATGATGAGCAAGATAGTTTGCTTTTTTACGAAGAAAACCTTTCCGAAAAAGAGAAAAGATATATTGACTCTCTTAAATGGGCGAAATCTAGAAATAAAAAAAATGAGAATTACATTGATAATAATCAATATTACAAACCACCTTCTAAACAAGAATTCGACAGGGACTATGAAAGGTCTGCGGAGATAATTAGAATGCTCAATGAAGAGGCTTCGGAAAATGGTAGAAGTTCACAAAAAAAGGTTCAAAACTATCAGGTAGAAGAGGAACAAGAAGAGAATCCTATTAAAATGATGCGAGAGCAAATGCTCCTGCTAGATTCATTGGAAAAATCCAAAGACCCAGAGTTTCAGCAAAGATTATTAGCTCAAAATAGACTAAAAAAGAATAAGGCTAAAATGGAAGCATTCCTAAATAGTACTCTTACGGTCAATAAAGCAAGGCTTAATAATCAGTTCAATTCTATTACAAAAGATAAAGAAGACACCTTCATAAAAGCAGTAATTGATGAAAATCTGAAAGGATATTTAGGTAGTAGAATAAGATTTAGACTTTTAGAAGATGTTTATGTAGGAAAGAATAAAATATCTAAAGGAAGTATACTTTATGGACAAATTTCAGGCTTCCAGATGCAAAGGGTAAACCTGAATATTGTTTCTATCCTAAATAATGGAGAAATCCTACCGATAAATCTCACAATTTACGATGTAGATGGTATACAAGGTCTTTATGTTCCCCACTCTGCTTTCAGAGAAATGATGAGAGAGTTAGGTCAAAACTCAATACAAGGGACAAATATGGATAGCGGTGGCGAAGGCTTTTTTACAAGTTTTATTTCTAGAGCCTTTTCCTCTACATCAAGGACTATTGCAAACCTTATAAGACAAAATAAAGTAAAGCTGAAGTATAATTCCTATGTGTATTTAATTAATGACCAACAACTTAAAGAAAATTAATATGAAAAATAACGTGAAACATCTGTTTTTAGTATTGGCAATGATTTGCCTACAACTGACCAATGTAAAAGCTCAAACTGAAAGTAAAGAAATTCAACTGAGGGATTTACCTGTTCTTAATATGTCTGAAGGGGTAAACATTCATATCATTTCCCCTGAACCTATTCAATTCGTTGATTTATCTTCAAATAATATGATCGGAGATTTACCTTCTGAAAATATAGCAAGAATTAAAATTGGACAAGAAGTTTCGGATTCTATACAAATTGGAAAAAAAGAAATTAAAACTCATTTCCAAAATGGAGATGGAGTTGGAGTAATTACTATTGTAGGACAATCCTTTATGGCTCAATATAAAATAATATGGAGAGACAATTTGAATCCAAATGTCCAATCAAACATACACATACAGGCGGAGGATATGCAACCTTTGGAATATCCAAAAGTGAAGTTTTCTCAAATAGAACTTAGAGACCTATGTCTTAACATTCTGAACAAAAAAAAGTCGGAAAAAAAGCCTATAAGAAAGGTTAAAGACCTTAAAATGGTAATGCAATTAAACAATGTTTATGTTCTTGAGGATTATATTTTTATGGATATTACTCTTCTAAATAACTCTAATTTGAATTACGATGTAGATGGTATTAGCTTTTCTATAGAGGATAAAAAAATCTACAAAGCGACTAACAATCAATCTGTAGAAGTAAAACCTGTATATAGGCTCTATGGAACTAAAAAATTCAGAAAAAACTTTAGAAATATTTATGTTTTCAAAAAATTTACCTATCCAAATTCCAAAGTTTTCAATATTCGATTTTTTGAAGAGCAAGTTTCTGGAAGGACTATTGAAATGAAAATGAAATATTCCGATGTTCTCAATGCGGACACTTTCTAACTAAAAAAAACCTAAACTTATGCAAGAGCAACAACACCAAATAAAACTTTATGATTTTCTGCAAAGAGCCGTATATATGGTTGTTGTAATGGACTGCTTGGTATTATTTTTCATGAATGCTAAGATACCCGTTCTTTCCAATCTTCTAAGCTCTTTTGGGAAAATGAAATTTTTCTATCCACCAATTAACGCAAAAATAGCAGTACTGCTTCTTATTGCCATTGTTGCAAGTGGAACAAAGGCAAAGAAGAAAATGGACTTAGATATAACTAAGCATATCATCGCTCCAATAGGTTTAGGTTTGTTACTTATTTTTTCTTCACTATTTTTCCAAGAAGAGGCTGCTATTATTGACGGAGGCATAAAAATAAATTTATATCAGATTTTGTATGCGGTATTTTCATTTGTTGGTGTTGCTATTACTCAAACTGGAGCTGATAGTATATCAAAACTAATGCAACAGAAAATGGGAAAAGACCGTTGGAATGTAGAAGAAGAAAGTTTTGACCAAAATAAAGAATTAGTAAATACAGATACATCGGTAAACATTCCATATTTATTTAGATATAACAGGAAGAATCACAAAGGTTGGATAAACATCAATCCTTTTAGGGGTACCTTGGTATTAGGAACACCAGGTTCGGGTAAATCTTTTGGAGTGATTAATCCTACCATTAGGCAATTAGTAAGTAAAGGATTTTCTCTCTGCATTTATGATTTTAAATTTCCTGATTTAGGACAAATTGCCTATTATCATTATCTTCTCAAAAGGAAAAAAGACCCTACCTATAAACATAATTTTGTAGTTATCAATCTCAATGAAGTGGAAAAATCCAAAAGGGTAAATCCACTAAAAAAAGAATACATTAAAACTTTGGCAGATGCCCAAGAAATGGCGGAAAGTATGGTGTCAGCATTGCAAAAAGGAGGGTCAAGTGCAGGTGGTGGGGCGGACCAGTTCTTTACACAGTCGGCCATCAATTTCCTATCGTCGTGTATCTACTTTTTTGCAACATTTGAAAATGGAAAATTTTCCACATTGCCACACTTACTTTCATTTATGAATAAGTCTTACAAGGAAATCTTTGATACTTTGTTCTCTCACGAGGAACTAACATCTTTACTTTCGCCTTTCAAATCTGCTTACGATAATAAAGCATTTGACCAATTAGAAGGTCAAGTCGGAACACTCAAAATTTTCCTTTCAAGATTGGCTACAAAAGAGAGTTTTTGGGTGTTTTCGGGTGATGAAGTGGAGCTAAAAATTTCGGATAAAGAAAATCCAAGCGTTATGATTTTGGCTTCCAATCCAAGTACTCAAGATATTAATTCGGCTTTATATTCAGCTGTTTTAAATAGAATTTTAAGATTGATAAATGATAAAGGGAATTTACCCTCTGGAGTAATTGCCGATGAGTTTCCGACCATCTACATCCATAAAATTGACAATGTTATTGCAACAGCAAGAAGTAATAAAGTAGCTGTAATGCTAGGGTTGCAAGAGCTTACACAGCTTAGGCAATTCTATAAAAAAGAAATCGCAGAAACCATTTCTTCCATCATAGGAAATATTTTGAGCGGCTCTGCAAGGGACAAAGGAACATTGGAATGGTTAGAAAAGATTTTTGGAAAAATTAAACAAAAAAGTTACTCTCAATCTATTTCAAATCAAGGTACAACTACAAGTATCAACGAAAAAATGGAATCAATGATACCTGCAGGAAAAATCGCAGGATTAAGAACTGGGGAAATGGTCGGAATGATAGCACAAGGGGAAGAAAATGATACTGAAGAGTATAAAACATCAGCTATAAGCGGAAAGATAAATCTTGATATGAAGGAAATAGCAAATGAAGAAACTAACTATAAGCGACTGCCAAGCTATTTTTCTTTCATAGATAAAAAAGGAAAAGATAGAAAAGAAGAAGTGTTAATGACCAATTTTAGAAAAATAAATGCCGAAGTAGATTTAATTGTGAAGTTGAACATCTCCTAAAAACTGAAGTTATGATAAATAAAATTTTGACTTTAAAATTATTCTTGTTGAGCATATATGTTACGGCTCAATTCAATACACTAATCTATAATGCTCCAACAGTAGTTGAAAAGGAAAAAATGGTTTTAGATTCAAAAATTGAAAAGGATAAGGAAGAAGATAAAAAGGAAAAGAAAAATGAAAAGAAACTCTTCAATTTCACTACAAAATCTGAACTGAAAAGGGAAATAGATTCTCTTAAAATGATGATAAAAAATATCAATGCAGAAAAGAAAAATGACCAAAATTTAGAAATAAAAAAATCCTTGCAAGAAGCTCTTATTGAAGTAATGAAAAAAGGTTATAATCATTCGGGGGCTTTACAGTCTGTAAACTCTGTTAAAAAATACGATTATGTAGAGGATTATAAACCGTCTATAGAAATTTCTAAAATTGCGATGCCTGTAAAGGGAAAATTTGTAGTTACATCACCTTTTGGAATGAGAAATCACCCAATAGAAGGTAGAAAAAAAATGCATAATGGAGTTGATTTAAGGGCATATTATGAGAATGTTCATTCGGTTTTAGATGGTGTAGTCACGGAAGTAGGTTATGAAGCAAAAGGAGGAAACTATATAAAAATAAAACATTCCGACAGATTTGAAACAGCTTATCTCCATCTTTCAGAAATGTATTACAAGATAGGGGAAAGAGTGAAAGCAGGTTTTGTGATTGGAAAAAGTGGCAACTCTGGGCGTTCCACCGCTCCACATCTTCATTTTTCTGTAAAAGAATGGGGAAAACATATCAATCCTGTAAAGTTTTTAAACGAATTGATTTTTGCTAATAATTTAATATCTAAATAATATGGAAAACAAGAATTTACCAACCGAAGAATTAAAGAAATATGGAATTATCAACGAGGATAATTCTAGACATCAGAAAATTTCTAAAGATGATTTTGAGAGGTTTACTAACGAAGGCTATACGCTTATCGTTCAAGATAAGGAGAAGCGTGTGAGTTTCCAACTTACAAAGGATAAACAACTGGATGTAAAGCACTATATCATTGATAAGCCTATTGATGATATTTTGGAACAAGCAAAAGATAACCTTATTCAATATGCGATAGAGAAACAATTGGATAAAGACAATGGTACTGTTAAAGATGAAACGCTGAAAGTCTTCATCTACAATTCAAAGGAGAATAATGTAAGTGAGGTGGACTTTTTGAAAAAATCTAAGGAAATTACCGATTTTGTTTTAGAACAAAAGGATATTGAAGAAAGTAAAAAATATAAAGCTCAACTGGAAATGTTGAAAGGCTTTTTGCAGGATAAAATAGATAAGTTCCCTGAAGTGGCAAAATACATAGCTAATGATATGAACATTGTTTCTAAAAATATTAGCCGAATAGATGATGCCACCCCAAATGAAGAACAGGCTCGAGAGCAAAAGAATACAAAAGTACAGCTGAATGTAAACGACCCTGACCTTTATCAGGATGCTAATCAAGAAAGGGAAGATGTTTGGGAAAGAGAACAGGAGCAAAAAACAAGGTTCAAAAGGTAAATACTTATGGCTGAATTATCATTTAAAGACAAATATGTTACTCCTCTAACTAGAGGATATAAAGATTTTGTTCAAGAGATGGAAAATACCTCGCCTGAACAATTTTATATGGATGGAGAGAGAGAGTTTACTCTCGAAGAAAAAAAATATCTTAAAATTTATAATCATAAACAAGGAATTATTACTCAAGAACAGGAGCAAGTAGAAAGGATAAATCCAAATATAGAAAATATCAGTTCTAAAGCTCTTATTGATGCTAATTACTTCAAAAATTTAGATTCAAATAAACAAAAAGAGGTTGAGGATTATTTGGAGAAAAAAGGAATAGAGAAGATTAGCGTCCAAAACCCATTTGAAGGAAATGAAATTGATTTTTTCGTTGGAAAATATATCATTAGGGATTTAGAAAACTTAAAAACAAATGTTGAAAGTTTACAAAAAAATGGGGTAACAAGTTTTAAAATAGCAGAAGTATTTCATCAAGGAGATAATGAGCTTGATGTGGATTGGTTATCAAAAAGAAACTTCAACATTAAGGAAATTAAATATAATCTTAGTGATGATATTAGAGATTTGAAATTGGAAGAAGTAAATTACGAAAGAGTTAATAATTTATCCTCCAAAAATTCTGAATTATTTATCAGTACAGATTATTTGTTAGAAATAATAAATGACAAATCAATTTTGTTTCCATACTTGGCTAGATACGATGAAGTAGACTTATTCATAGAACCAAATAATTTGTATGAAATAAATTCAACTGTTAATGAAATACTAGAAATTAACTTAAAAGAAAATAATAAAATGGAAGTTTCAGAAAAAGTAGAAAGCCTTATAGGTCAGATAGCTAATACCAAAGATGACAATTTAGGGCATAAGGTAAAACTTTTCAATGAGTTATCCGATACTGAAAAAGCCTTTTTTAAAGAAAATGCGAAAGAAATTGCAATAAAAAGTATTGCAGAGATACAAGAGGGTATCAGCGATGAAGAAAAACAAACAATTTCACAAAAGTTTGATATTTTTTTTGAACTTGAACAGGTACAGCCCCAAAAGACCTATGAGCAAGAAGAAGTTATCGGTTATCTGAAAAATCAACTTATGTATCTTGGCTTTGGGAAAGAAGAAAAACTGCATAAAGATTTAGAAAAGGGTGTTTTGGAAACTCAAAATGGAGAGAAATTTCAGATTGCTACAAAATACGATAAAGCATTAGAAGGGAATGAAGCTCATTTCATTATAAATTTTCATAAGTCAGAACAAGGAGGCGTTTATCTTAATTCATTTAAAGGTGTATTGAAAGAGGGGAATACTGGAGAGGAGAGGATACATTCTTTTGGAGCAAATAAATTCACTGCGAAAGAAGCTATTAACCTATTAGAGGGGAGGGCTATTAAAACACAATTCACGAACAAACTTACAAATGAACAAGACGATGTTTTTGTGAAGCTCAAGCTAAAAGAAGAGAAAAATGAATTTGGTAATTATCAAATGCAAATATATAACAAAGGATATGGGATAAACACCGAAGACATTGTAAATAAATCTCAATTAGTTTTTGATGGCGAGAATGCAGAAGAAATAAAGGAATTGGTCATTAAATCTTTGGAAAAAGGCAATGTGGTCAATGTGAAATTCAGAAATGACGACAACAAGGAAATGCAAGGAAAAGCCATTTTCAATCCGCAATATAAAACGATTAATCTGTACGATGAACAGATGAATCGCATAAATACCAATAAACCCATAAGGGGTTTGGAAGCGGATAGACAACAAGAAAAAAGTAATGCTAGGGAGTACAGCAGAGGGCGGAATCCTCATTAGTTGATGTTTTGTTTGTAAGGATAATGGGCTATTTCGGTAGCCCTATCCTGTATATAATCGGTAAAAAATATGAAAAACTACATTTTATATAGCTTTATAATATTTCTGTCATCTTGCAATAAAGAGAAAGTAATGGCAGAAAAGGGAGGGATAGACATTATTTCTAACATCTATTTCAATGCTTCAAAGGGACTTGACAGTATGAAATCTTATCATATTTCAAGCATCAATTTTGATAAAAACAGAATTATAGAAGTTGTTCCCGATATGGAATATCCCGAACTATATTCCCAAATTTTCTTTATCAAAGATAGCCTTTGTTATCCATTAGGAGAATTTGAAGAGGCCAAGAAAATTTCTATTTCAGAAAAATTAAAGAATGGAAAGCCTTTTAATGTATATGAAAAGGAAATAGGGGCTGTATTTGACAATGGCCACATTTTGAATTTTCACATAAGAAAGGCTCTTAAAGACACTACTATATTCAACCGGGAATATCGAAGATTTGAAATAAAATCGCCAAAATCTTATACTCGTTACTATGTTCTCAAAAACGATACCATTTTGCCTTATGCCCTCTATAGAAAGAACGAAAAAGAAATGGGCGGAAGATTAGAACGGATAGATTCCTACGACAAGATGAATGATATTTTTGTGACTATGCAACTTATTCCACGCAAAGAATGGGATATAGAAGCCAAAGAGATTTTTGAGTATGACCAATTTGTTAATTCTAAAAACCAAAAAAAGAAATGAAATATACCTCTGAAGAAATAAAACATATTACTGACAATGCGTCTGTATTAGATTATTTCTTGTATTTGGAGAAAGCAGGAAGGATAAAGTTTGAGCGAAAAACTGGACACGATTATTATTTCCGAACAGGCACCAATAAGTTTTCAGTATCCGAAAAAAGATGGTATGATTATAAAAATCAAATAGGGGGTGGAATAGTAAAAGCCGTAATGTCTTTGGAAAATAAATCTTGGAAAGAAACGATTGATTTTTTAAAGGATTTTAATAATATTCAGCTAGATAGAGATTTAGCAGAAAGAAAAGCAAACTGGAAAAAGCAAGGCGAACAAAAAGCCAATATTGAACTCCAAAAAACTTTGAAGCCTAATAATGGTAATTTGATTGATTATTTTGCTGAAAGGGGAATTGAGCGTGATATTTTGGAAAAATACACAGAACAAGTTCATTATAAAATAAATGATAAATATTATTTTGGTATTGGAATTAAGAATGAAGCAGGGGGTTACGAGATAAGAAATCCTTACTTAAAATCCAAAATAGGTGCAAACGATATTACCATTAAGAAAGGAGAAAAAGGAGATGAATTAATGGTATTTGAAGGAATGACTGATATGCTTTCGTTCCTACAAATGCAGAAAAATAAAGGTTTAGAAACTAAAAGAACCCTTGTAATCCTTAATTCAGTGACCAACACTAATAAGTTTTTAGAACGATACAAAGACTTTTCGGGCAAGGTGTTTTTGGCATTAGATAGAGATGATGCTGGGGATTTATCTACCAAACAAATTATAGATGGTTTACCGAATGCGAATACTAAAGATATACGCCAAATTTTGGGTTTGGAGTATAAGCAAGATTTAAACGATTTTTTGCTTAAAACCTTTGATATTCATGAAAATACAACTAAATTAGCAGGAGTAAATAAAACACAAAATGAACACGAAAAACCAACTCGATCCACAGAAATTCCCCCATCTGAGTCAGTGGGAAACAAACAAATTGAACCAAACCATCGAGAGTTTGACCAAACAAGCCAATCCAAGCAAAGAAGTGATAACGGAGGAAGACAAAATATGGTCAACAATGATGTTGGAAATGGATTTGACACATCAGAGCGGAGTGATTTGGGAAGTACAGGAAGAGGACAAGACACTGGAACTCCTGCAAATTCACAACCGAAAAATGATGAAATACCTAGGTTGGTACAAGAAGAAAAGAGCCGACAAACTGGCGATAGCTTGGAATTTCGAGAGGGAACAGATGGACGACAGAGCCGAAATGAGAATAGTATCACTCGAAAGAATGATACTACACATTACAGGGATAACAGCGGAAGAAGTGTTCTACCACATAGAACAGATGCCAACTTACGAGGAGGATTAACTAACGAACAGATTACTGAACTTATAAATTCAGTAACGGAAATTTCAGACAGAAAAGAGGTGCTTCTTAAGGGAGAAATACCTATTTCTGTAAAAGATGCAGCATCTCAATATAAAAGTGGAGGCATTACAAAAGATGGGCGAGGTATTTTAGATGAATACTATACCGCTCACGAAATAGTTGATGTTGTTCGCAATCTTATCAAAGATAATTTTAAAGGGAAAACAGAAATTTCAGTTTTAGAGCCATCTGCCGGCACAGGAAATTTCTTACACGCCACAAAAGATTTAGGCGTAAAAACTAATATTACAGCATTCGAGATTAACGAAACGACTGCCAAAATAGCAAAAATTCTCTATCCCAAAGCCAATATCAATTTTAGGTCTTTTGAATCGGAATTTATAACTGATGATGGACAGAAGAAGTCCCCAGTAGCAAAATATGATTTGGTTATTGGCAATCCACCTTATGGGCAACACAGAGGTTTTTACAAAGGCTTAGGCGAAGAGGAGAAAATTTCACGATACGAAGATTATTTTGTAAAGCGTTCTCTTGATGTTCTAAAAGATGGGGGCGTTCTTGCTATGGTCCTCCCAAGTGGGTGGCTCAATCGTCAAAAAGACAGTAAAGGAACGCTTCTAATGGATGCCTATCGTTTGCCTAATGGTGTGTTTAAAGGCACGGATATAGGCACGGATATTATTATATTGAAAAAAGACAGCTTTCAAGAAAATATAGATTTTTCAAATTATTTTAATGAAAACCCTGAAAAAATTTTAGGAGAAATTACAACTAAAACCAATCAATGGGCAAAAGAGGTGGAGTATGTAAAAGGTTCTTTGGATAGTGCCTTGGAAATTATTCAATCTTTCATTCAGCAAAATGAAAAACAAAAGCAAAAACAAGCCGAACAGGTAAAGGAGATAAAAGAAGTGATAGGCGATTTGTGGGGAGAATGGACACAAGAAGAACAAAAGGAAGTGCAGAAAGAAAAATCTGTTGCCCTATCCGAAGAACAACCTAAAAAAGAACAGACAGAATGGGATATTGAATTAGAAAAAGCAAAAAAAAATCTTACCAAAGCATTGGAGGGTTTGGAAGGGATGAAGTTTAAATCGTCTGCGGTTAAAAATAAAATTGTACATTATAGGGATTTAAGAGCTGACCTACACAACAAATCAAAAGATTTTACATTAGATGATTTAAAGGATATTTCCGAGAAAACAGAGAAAACCATTAAGCTCAAAAATAATATTGCTTATAGTTCCGAATATTTGGTTCAAAATAAGCCCGAGATAAAAAAAGGGGTTTTAAAATATCAATTTCAAAAACAAGATGAAATTGTAGATACTAAAAATCAAGGCAAGTTCAATCATTTGTCAGATGAAGAGATAGAACTTTTCCGACAAACCGACTATGATGGTAGTTTGCCTTATAACCACGAGTACAAAGAATACATCAACTATGTAGGTGGAAAATGGGTGCATAACTTCTATTATACAGAGGGCGACATTTATGAAAAATTAGCCCAACTAGAAAGCCTCTATCAAAAAGGAAAATTGGATAATGATGAATACGAAAATGAGCGGCAGTATAGGAAACAAAAAGAACTTTTAGAGAGCGTTCTTCCAAAAAAGAAAGGGTTAGATGATATTATCATTTCTCCTAATCACGAATTTGTTCATCAGTTCATTTTAGGACAAGTAGAAAAAGAGAAAAATTGGAGAAATCCACTTACTAAACAATGGGAATATGAAAAATTAACAGTAGATTATAGCCTTGCGGACAAATTTCAAGATTTTGTCAGAAGTCTCCCTAATGAAGCTTTTGGACAGTCTAATTCTTGGGAAGTCAATTCATTTGTTCGTAATGAAACGGTTACAGGTAGTGATAAAGCAAGAAATGCTGAAGTAAGAGAACGAAGAAAAGAAGTCGCTAACAACCTTTTCTATAAATTCGTTCGAGAAGAATTAGATGATGAGCTAAAGGAAAGGTTTGTTAACGAATTTAATAGAAAGTATAACAATATTCATATTCCAAATTACAAAGAATTTCCATTGTTTTCTAAAATTCATAAAAATTTTAAGGGTAATCCATTAAGGATTACCGAAGTTCAGAAAGCAGGTATTGGACGATTAACTACAAAAGGAGTAGGGCTTCTAGCACACGAAGTGGGGTTTGGTAAAACCTTATCGGGAGTTCTAGCGATGCACGAAGCAATGGAAAGAGGTAATGCTAAACGACCTTTAATCGTTGTGCCTAATGATAGTATTTTAAAACAATGGGTAGAAACTATTTTTGAAACCATTCCTGAAGCTAAAGTCAATGTTTTGGGAAATCTTGGGAAAAATTATGACCTTTCAAAATTTGATAATAAAGATGGAGAAATTACTCTTGTAACTTATGAAGGATTTAATAATATTGGCTTCTCTAAAGAAACTACCGAGAGATTGGCAAATAAATTCTCGTACATTTCCAAAAACGAAACTAAAGTTCTGAAATTTTCAGAACGAGATATTCAAATGGAAATAAAAAAACGGGAGGAAATTCAAGGAAAAATTAAAAAAGGTAAAATATATGATTGGGAAGACTTTGGATTTGACCATCTAACCTTTGATGAAGTCCACAATGCTAATCATATTATAGGAAAAGTAAGAATCGAAGACCGTCGTTTTGCGTCGGACTTCAGAAATCAAAGCCAAGTTACTTCTCTTTTGGGAATAAATACTTGGGTAGCTTCTCAATACATTCAAGAACAAAATGACGGTAGAAATGTTGTTCTTCTTTCTGCAACGCCTTTTACAAATAAGCCACTTGAATATTATTCTATTTTGTCACTCATTGCCAATAAACGATTGGAGGAATCAGGTTATTTTAATGTCAATACCTTTTTTGAAACCTTTATGGAGGCAGACAATGAAATGGAGATTGATGCTAAAGGAGACATCAAATATAAAATGAATGTTAGGAGGTTTAAAAACAATGCTTTATTTCAGCAACTTTTGGGTGAATTTATTGATATTAAAGGCGAAGAGGATAATCCCGAACTGAAACGACCAAATAGAATCAATAAGGAATATAAAGTTGAGCAAAATAGTTTGACAGAAAAAGAATACGAAAATCTAAATGCGAGTTTTGATGAGAGTGCAGATGGAGCGATTTTAACCCATATATTGAATGCCAGGCTTATTGCACTTTCTCCCTATTTATCTAAGTTTTACGAAGGACAAAAACCAACAATGGAAGAGTTTGTAGAAAATTCTCCAAAGTTGAAAACTACAATAGATTTAATAGCTCAAAACAAAAAAGATAAACCAGAAGCAGGACAAATCATTTATTCTGAATTGGGAATTTCCGAATTTCCAAAGATAAAGGAGTATCTAATCGCTAAAGTTGGCTACAAACCAAACGAAGTGGAAATGATTACTGGAGCTACTTCCAAAAATAAGAGGTTAGAAATTCAAGAAAAATTTAACCAAGGAAAAATCAAAATAATTTTGGGAAGTGAAGCTATACAGGAAGGAATGAACCTTCAGATGAATACTTCTGATATGTATCTTTTAACTTTACCGTACAATTTTACCTCGCTGAGACAGGTAGAAGGCAGAGCTTGGAGGCAAGGTAATAAATGGGAAAATGTTCGTATCAATTTTATGTTAACAAACGATAGTATTGATGTTTTTATGTTACAAAAACTTCAAGCTAAACAAAGCCGATATATGGAAGCAATGAAGAACGGAGCTAATATTATAGATGTTTCTGATGTAGACACACAGGAATTGAAAACAGCTATCATTACCGACCCTGAATTAAGGGCAAGAATAGAAATAGAAGTAGTAAAAAAGAAATTTGAAAGTCAAAAAAATAGACAATCATCTGAATTGGGTTATATTTCTCGTAAATTTAAAAAATATACCGAAAGCGAAGAGTTTAAAAAAGTCCAAAGGCTTAAAGATGATATTGAGCAATATACAGAATGGGCTAAAGATGATAAGTATTGGGCTGACATGTTAAAATCTGCAAAAGAAAATTTGGCTAATGCAGAAGAAAATTTAAAAGAGCTTATTGATAGCCTTGCTAAACAAGGTGTCAATGTAGAAGCTTTTAAAGAACAACAAAGAATGACAGAAGAAAAAATCGCTGAACTCGATAGGGTAATTCAAGAGGATTTACCAAAAATGGAGGAAGAACTGATAAAGAAATATAAAGAAGAAAAAGCTGAACAACTTCGGAAATCTCCCCTTAACTTTGTGGAAGAACGAGCCGAAGAAAATAAAACATTTTTCAAATTAGTTCATATAGAAAAAGTGAATACATTTAAAAGATAATTATCATTTATTTTGTATCTTTGTGTACCAAAAGATAAATATGGAATACCCTATCAGTTTAGACACCGCACTTTCTATAGTTGGTTCTTTGAAAGTGAAAACTATGAAAGAAAAATCTAATGCTCATAATGAAGATGAAAGAAAGGAATTAGATGATAAAATTAGAATGTACCTCCAAGAAGAGAGAATTTTGTATGGAACGGATGAGTATAATAGGATGTCAGTAATGGATAAAGTTGTGAATTACTATAGTCCTCTAATAAAACAATTAAATGGATTTACATAGAGTAAAAAAAATTTATCAGCAAGAAAAAGAAAATTTACTTCTTGATTTAAAGCCACAGGATAAACCTTTGGCTTTTATTTTGGGAGGACAACCTGCATCGGGGAAAAGTAATTTGGCCAATGTGGTAATTAGCCAATTTCCAAATGCTAACTTTTTGTTCGTAAATGGGGATATTTATAGAGAGTTTCATCCACAGGCAAGAGACTTGATAAAAGACCCTCATACTTATTCCGAGAAAACACAAATTTTTTCTAATTTTTTCACGGAAGAGTTAATAAAAGAAGCGATAAAGAATAAATATAACATCATTGTAGAAGGGACAATGAGAAATCCGCAAGTTCCTCTGAATACTGCTAAAATGTTCAAGGAAAACGGATTTTATGTAGAAGCACTGGCAATTTCTGCACCTGCTATTTTTACTGAAATAGGTTTATATACAAGATATCAAGAAGAAATTAATTTTCAAGGGGTAGGAAGATTGGCTGACATAAAATCTCATCATTCTGCTGTAGAGGGCATATTGAATTCTTTAGATGCACTATACGATGAAAAAGTAGTGGATAAAATCCAAATATATTCATACCAAGGCAAAAGTCACATCATTACTTTTGAGCAAAAAAATGAGCAATGGAACTATGATGTTCTACCATCCGAAGAAGTCATTTATTCTCGAGAGAAACAATTAAAGGACAAAGAAATGATTGGGAGTATTATCCAGCGAGGAGATAAGGCATTAGAAAATATGAATGCAGAAATAAAAAACAATCTTATTGCTTTGATAAACGAACTAGAAAACCATATGGAGAATATCGAGAGGAGAAAATTTTACAGAAGGTAAAACAATGAAAAAATCCCCTTTTTTTGGGGATTTTTTAGTGGAGTCTAAAATAACTCTTAATCATTCTTTGATGAATTTATCCGTATGAGTAGAACCTTGTTCTGTTGATATTATGAGTATGTAGACGCCTACGGGTAAATCCGAAATGTTTAGATTTTGATTGCTTGGATTGAATGTTCTTACAAGCTGCCCTGTAGTGGTGTAAATACTTATTGTTTTAATTCTACTACTACTTTTGGTAGATTTTATAATTAAGTTATCTCTTACCGGGGAAGTAACTATGAATTCTTTTTCATAATAGTGATTCTTTTTCACGGATAGGGATGAATGATCACAATTCCAATTTGCAGTTTCATCTTTAATAAAAGAATGGGGATAAATAATTATTGAAGGAGGAAGCTGAATGCAGGTTAGGTAAGGATTATTGTTCACTACGAGACTGCTTTGCAATTCAATATTATTTTTCAAATCTAGCAATCCTTCTAAATGATTATTAGAAAGGTCTAAATCTTCTAAAAGCTGGTTTTGAGACAAATCTATTGATGACAGTTGATTTGCAGATGAAAATAACTCGATGAGTTTTCTGTTGAGAGATAAATCAATTTGGGTTAATTTGTTATTGGACAATAGCAAGGAGATTAATTCGGTATTGGCCTTTAAATCTATTGACGAAATTTCATTATAAGAAACATCCAATAATACGAGATTGTTGAGATTTGAGACATTTATGGTTTTCAAATTATTTGTTCTGATCGAGAGTATCTTAATTTTCAAATTATTTGAAAAATCTATTTCGGAAATATTGTTATCATTTAAGTATAATTTCTCCAAAAGCTGGTTTTGAGACAAGTCTATTGATGACAGTTGATTTGCATTTACGGATAATTCTTTTAATTTCAAATTATTAGATAGATCTATTGATGTCAATTGATTTCTATCTAATCTTAACGATGTCAGATTTGCAAAGTGTTCAATACCCGTAAGGTCTTTAATATCGTTATAGATGTGAATTTTTGTAGTGGAAAGAGCCTCTTCGATGGAGATTTCTTCGTCTCCATCCGTATTAATCTCAGGATTGTTAATAAGTGCTGCTTTGAAATTTGCATCGGGGAAATTTACATAGTTTTGAGAAAAGAACATTGTTGCAGAAAGAAAAGCAGCAATCGTAAAGATAAATTTTAAATTCATTTTGGTAATATTTTAAACTGTTATTTTTTCTTTAGGCAAAATTCTTAATTTATTAACAAAACAACAATAAAAAACAAAAAAATAATATTTATTATTAAATAAAGTCATTTAATATTATTAATAACATAAAAAAGAAAAATGTAAAAATGTTTTTTAATAACTTTTAATAGCTTTGTTTAAAAAAAGAGGGGATTGTTCCCCCTCTTCCTTACCATTCAATTTTGTTGTGTAGAAGAAAATCTTTCCATCTGAATTTGTTTTCATCTTCTTTGTCTTTATTAAAAAACTCTAACTGGTGTTCCGTTACGCTATCTAGTGTTTTTTTCCAAAGCCATTTTTTAACTTTGATACGGAATTTTCCATCTTCGGCATCTTGGGGGAGTTCTTCTATTTCTGCCACTTGCGATTTAGGTAAAAATGCCCACGGATTTAGACTTATTTTTTGCAAAGATGCAGAAAGAATAATCTTATAAGCCTTTTCCATTTCCTCATATTCATAAACATAAAGCCAAACATATTCCTCTGCAGGTGGATTTTTCAGTTCTTCAAGTTTTTTATCCCAAGTTTCCTGTTCTACTGATAGAGTATTATCATTCTCTTCTACTTTGGCTTTTGGCAACCAAAACTGTATCCTCTTATCCATTTCTTCCACAAAAGCCTCTATCAAAAAGGCATATTCTGTAGCTTTCACTACTTTGTAATTTTCAAATAATTTCATTTTGTTAGTTTTTTGAATAGTGTTTATTTAATGATAAATATTTTGATGACAGAAAAAAGAAGCAAATGCACAGCATAGAAAGAGTAAAAAATCTTCCCTGTTTTTATGCCTTGTTTTCCATTATAGAAGGCTATCGGAAGAAAAGCCAATCCACTCCACATTTGTAAATAATTGACAAAAAATGTAGCGAATGATGATAAAATTTGAATGAAAATTAACTTAAATTCCATTTTTTTCATCAAATAAAAGGCATAAATAACCATTAGTCCATAAGTACCGTAGTCAGCTTTTAATAAGTCTATCACGAAAAATGTAGCAATGATAACGGCTATTTTTTTTATTCTCGTTTTGCTGTTTTTAACCTGATAAATTCCGAATGCAGAGAGAAGTAAAGTGAAGAATACATTTTGTTTCTCAAGGTTGAAAAGTTCCCCTGTCATCGCCAAATCAAAAGGTATTTCTGAAATCAAAGCCCAAATTAAAAGCCTTTTTAAATATCCTTTAAAATCCTTTGTGTGTTCTACACCTTCCACTAATAGGAATGCGAATAACATAAACGCAATTCTCCCAATTATTCTATAAATCTCTTCTTGTGGAAAAAATATCAAGCCAAAATGGTCTATTATCATTGTTATGATGGCTATCATTTTCAGATGAAAAGCGGTAATAATTTGCAGTTTCATATTGCTTGATTTTAGAGGATTTTAATCTTCAATTTTATATTTTTGAAGATTATTTTCTTCAACTATTTCGTAGAACTTTTTATTGATGAAATCAATATCATCTTCAAATACAAAAGGGGAGTTTAATTTTATGAAACGATGCCACTCTCCATTTACAAATGCAAATCTGTGACAATCTAAATATAGAAAATCTGTTTGTCTATTATGGAATTGTTCCATAGATTTATAGGAATTAAATTCTTTTGATTTCAGCTCTGAGCCACCTATCCAATATTCTAATTTGAAAGCCGTAGCATCTTCAAATCGGATTATCTTTTTAAATGTCTTTGTCATTTTCAAAGTTGTTTTAATAGATGAATTTGGTCAGATTTCCTTTAGTTTTTTAACCTCACTTCTCCTGCCATTAGTGCTTCTTGTAGGTAAATTTCGTATTTCTTTTTGTTGTATTCGGTATTTACAACCCAACCATCATCGGTAAAAGTCCAATCCAAAACCAACATTTCTTTATAGGCTCTTATTAAGAACTCCTGTTTTTTACTTTTTTGCTCTTCTAAATTATCTTTATATTGCCTAAGTGCTGGGTTATTTTTAATTAATTTATCTGCGAATTTTTTAAGCTTATATTCATAGAACTTATCATTTAATTTAGTGTTTTTCTCATATCTCTTAAAAAGTATTATATCCGTGATGCTCTAAGTCGTGTTTTCTCGCCAACCTCATAAACTCTTTATAAGTTTGAAAAGTAATTTTTTCTCTATCTTGTAATATAGTTTCTACATATCCCATTCCATTGACCTCTGTTTGTCTAATAGCCATTCTAAAATCAATTAAACGACCCAATGTCTTCCATTCTTTAGGCTCATCAAGTTGCATATAATATATAGCATCCTCCAAAAAATTATATTGATTACAAATTCGTTCCCAATAATGTACTGTGCTTTTATATTCTATTATTAAATATTGCCCTCTTTGATAAATATGACACTCACTTAAAGGAGTGTTATAGTGGTTTTTAGCCTCTTGTTTAGAGAAACTATTATTATTGATGAATTCCATTGTTATTTCAAAAGGCTCTTGTTCATTTATTACTTCTAATTTCATTTCTACTCTTCTTTTTTTTACTTTCCTAACATTTTATCTATTATCTCGAACTCTCTTCTTATATGCTCATTCATATAGGCGTTATACCCTCCAAGTGAAGGATTATTCTTAAGAAGTTTATTCAAAAATTTTTTGTGTGCTTTTTTGTAATACCCATCAGATAATTTATTAGAAAATAATATAAAAGATATAAGTCCCATTACTGCAAATACGAGAAGCACCCAAATTTGCATAGGGTCATTTTTAAATGTTGGCTTATCTAAAATTAGATAACAACAAAAAATAACAAATAAAGAGTAAAGTCCTATTAGTATTCTTGCAATCAAAATAGATATAGGCTTATTTTTCTTCTCCCAGTTTTTAGAGATAATATTTGTAGCATAAAAAACCTCTTCTTCGGTTGCAATCGGTTTTTTTAATATTTCGTTAAGAATTAAGTTTATATCTCTCTCTTTAGGAATATTAAACTTTTCAATGAAATTTTCAACAAAAGATTTCGCATCTTCGTTAATTTGTTCAACGGCTCTGTTGTTCAGTTCTTCTAGATAATCTATATCTTCTTTTCTAACTTTTTTCATTTTTTATATATTTATATTGATAAATTTTTCATAACATAATCTAGAGTTATATCTGTACCTTTTTCAGCTTCTTTAATTAGTGTATCAATAGGCATATGAGTATTTCTCTCCGAATTTGGATTGAAACCTACACCATCTCCAGTTAAAAAAGAACATTGTCCTTCTATCTCTGTAAAATCTTCAATAAGCATTGCAATTTCTTGCAAAGCTAAAGATAAAGCATTTTCTGCTTTCATAGCCTTTGAGTTTGCCTTTTTCAGCTCTTTTATTTGTTCCTTAGTCAGTACCATAATCAAGGGTGTCAATTAGTTTAAAAGTTGCAAATACATTTCTCATTTTCTTCAAAGTTTAGCTCTCCTGTAAAAGGGAGCTTAGAAAGCTCTACTAAATCGTCAATACTTTTATGACCTCTAAAAGAGGTATTGCCATATTTCCCCTCCATTTTTCTATACCAATCTATAAAACGAGTTCCATTTCGGATAACATCTATTAGATTGGCTTCAGATTTTTTCCAACATAATTCGCAGTTTCCATACTTGTTGTGTATTTCCAACTTGAATGGCTGACTATCCCAAAATTTATTTAATTCCATTTGCCCAATAGGAAACTTGAAATCGGTCAAAAGCGGAAATATTCTCATTTTGTCTTCCTTAATTTCTGCCCAACTTATTCGCTTGGGCATATCTTCTTTACGAAATCCAATAGCTTTTAAGTAACTGTTCACACCGAAAATATCGTCTGCAAATTTTTTAGCAGGTAATGTTTTAAGCATTTCCGAGCAGAAAGGAGCATCTTTGCTTGGCATACCATTAAAAATCCCTTTATTTTTGTGTGCTATTGCTTCAGCAAAGGGTTTAGCCATCATATTCAACTCTTCCCAATCTACCGCCTTATAGCCAACCCCAACGCCCATTTCTAACGAATAAACACCTTCAATTTTCACAAGTGGAATATCCCAATACTTTTCAATGTTTTTAAGAAACTCTATAGTTTTAGGATGTTCCATTCCTGTATTGCAGAAAACAAATAATTTCTCGTAATTTTTATATTTTTCAGAAGTTTGTATGTGTCGTGCCATCATAGCGGAACTTCTCCCTCCTGATACTGTTATCAGTAAATTTTTCATAGGTTATTGTTTGTATAGTGTGCTATTTCACGTACTCTCAAATGAGGGTCGTTAATAAGTATATTTAAGCCATAACCTTTTCTAGCAACGGCACAACGCACTTCCCAGCTTTTTGTTTAACTTTAAAATTAATATTTAGACTTATTTTCGTTGATTATTTTTTTTAACTTCAGCCATTGATAACTTGCTCCTTGTTTTAGAAAAACGACTTCCTTTTTACTTTTCTTGGCTTTTTCCAAAGTGTTTTTTGCATTCTCAATTCTTCCTAAACTATTGAGGTAAAACTCATCTGGGATTTCAAATCTTAAGAATTTTGGTTTCTTTTTTCTTCTCATATCGTTTGATTATAAAGTTCTTGTCTTAGCTCGTTTGGGTTTGAAATAGTATGGGTAGCGGAAACTCCACCTGTAGAAATGGTAATCTTTCCATAATTAAGCAGCTTTCCCAAAATGTTTTGAGAAATAAATACTCCCTCCCTTCGGTAAATAGGTATGTCCAACTGACTACTTGTGAGCCATCCTGCAGAGATACTTATTTGGTTTCTCCTTAAAACTATTTTGAAAGTCTTATAATGGATGTAAGAATTCAATGCTCCGAGAAAGAAAAATAAGGACGGAACGGCAATGGTATATCTAAACCAAGATGTCAGAAGAAAAAACATAAGCATACCTATTCCTCCTAAGACCATATAGATTATAGGTTTTACAAATGAAATCCAATGAGACTTGGATATATAAACATTTTCTATCGCAGTAGTATTTTGCCGAACTACTGGAGTTACTGGTGCCGTGGATTGAATTAAATTTGTCATTGTGATTTATTTAAAGATTAATGATTATAAAAACTTGAGGTTGCCATATTTACTTTGCATCTTTCGGGCTGTATACCTCCGTGTCTATTTTTGGCTATAATAATTTCTATTTCATTAGCTGTTGGTTCGTTGTTATAGAAATCATCCCATTCTTCTATACCATAGTATTCGGGACGATAGAGAAATATGACTTCATCAGCATCTTGCTCGATACTTCCACTATCTCTTAAATCAGATAGAAAAGGTCTTTTATTTGGTCTTTTTTCTACTTCTCTTGACAATTGAGAAAGTGCTATTATAGGGATATCTAATTCTTTTGCTAGACTTTTTAAGCCCCTTGATATTTTTGAAATTTCTTGCTCTCTTGTATTCGCTTTTTCGTAGGTTATCAGTTGGAGGTAATCCACGAAGATTATTTTTATATCGTGCCTCAGCTTTAGCATTTTGGCTTTCGTTCTTATATTTTGAATGGAAATACTGGGGGTATCGTCTATGTGGATAGGGAGGGATAAAAGGTCATCTTTTTTCTGCCAATAGATTTGTAATTCTTGATCATTTAGGCCTTTTCTTAATACCGATGAATTTTTTATTTCCGTTATATTTGTTAAGATTCTGCTTGTTATTTGTTCTGCTGACATTTCAAGAGAAAATACACCTACTGACATTCCTACTTGTGCTACATCCACTATTTGCTGTATCATAAATGCCGTTTTCCCCATACCAGGGCGACCTGCTATAATGGTAAGGTCAGAATTTTGCCACCCTCCAAATGTTTTATTGATGACCGAAAGAGAACTTTCTAAGCCTGTTATTCCTGTATTATTACCATTATTTGTAATGCTTCGGAATTTATTTTCGACTTTCTCAATCAAGTCAGCAAACTTTTCATTTTGCTTATTTGTTTCTACAAATTTGTCAATGAATAAGTCGTCGAAATATTCAAATGCTTTATCTCTTATTTCGAAAATATCTTGACTCTCTTTTGCTAGCCTAGTTAAGGTAGAGAATTTATAAATGAAATCTCTTTTTATGGAATTCTCCACCAATATCATTATGTATTGCTCTATGTAGGCAGACGATGTTACTGTTGTGATTAAGTCCAGTATGTATTTGTCCAGTGTATTTATACCTTTCTTGTTGAGTTGTCTTATCAATATGAAAGGGTCCACCGGTTGCTCCTTTTGCCATAAATCCTCAATCATTTGAAAAATGACCTTATGGCTTTGCTCCGTGAATAAATTGATTGATATTTTGTTTTGATAAATAGTAAACAATGAGGGGGTCAATATTAGATTTCCCAATACTATTTGTTCTATGTTTATATCTTTTTTATTCATCGTAAGTTGTTATGGGTCTTTTAATAGTGGGTATTGAAATGGAGGTTGTGTTTTTCGTTTTATTTAAGTGCGGAATAGTGTTTCTTATCGAGGATTTCCAATTGGTTATAGGTTTGTCAAAGCCATTTCGCCAGCCATTTTCCACCCAACTATCATATTTTGATTGCAGGTAAATTTCCATACTATCGTTGTAAATTTTTATAGTCTTAGCGAAATTTAAAACCTCTGAAAATGGAGGTATATCCTTTGCATTGGAAATTATTTTACTTTTTGGCGTTTCTTCTTTAGGAAGCTCAGGGATGACTACTGTTGCTTTCTGTGCGTTCTCCAATGGTTGTTCTATTTTCGGAACCTCCATTTGTGGCATTTGTAGTTTCTCAGGTTCTATCTGTGGTATCTCTACTTCTTCATTTATTTCCACAAGTGTAAATTTGTTTGCACCTCCTTTTTGTGAACTATATTCTATAAGCCCTTTTTGTTTCAATAAAAATTTGGTTCTATTAATGGTAGCTCTGCTCATATTCACTCTAGGTAAAAGATCGTGAGTAGACGCCTCAAATGGATTGGTATTGTTTTCTATCCATATTTCAAGGAGGGTGATGTAAAGCACATACAAATTAGGCTCTAATGGTTCCTTTCTATTATATTGGAAAAATTTTTGGTACAATTTGAACATCTTTCATTATTTTTCTTCTGATTGTTTTTTGAGGATTTCCATTACCTTTTTTTTGTTGATGAAAATCACTCGTTCTTTTTGTATAATAGCTTCATCAAAGATGCCTTGTTTTTTCATTCTCCATGTTTGGGAATATGAAATATTTAGAAATTTTGCCAAATCTTTTAATCCGGTAATATATTCGGGGGTGTCTTCTTGATTTCCAATAGAAAAATTTTGAGGAGGAAATGACTCCTTTATGCAACTCACGAGTTGTTCAACTGTGAGTTGCCATATTGGTGTATTTTTGTCTATGTGTTGCATTTTTGGTTAGGCTTTTAGATTGTCTATCATCAATTTGACACCTTCTCTAAGCGAAAGTTTGTTCTCCATAGCTTTTTGGTATGAAACTTTTAGGATGTCGGAATCGTAACCTTTGCCGTTCAGTACTCTTCGTATTTGTCTAACTTCTATATCGTATTTTCCTGCTAGCTCTCGGATGTCGTCTTTGTAAAGGTTAAGGTTGATTAGTTTTTTCAACTCGGCTAATAGATTTGCGTGGTGCTCTTTTATTGGAATCAGTGGGGTTTGGCAAGACTTTATCAATCTTTTTTCGCATTCTATAAAATATCTTCTCGCTTGTTTGCCTTTTTCGGTTCTTTCCACCATTGAAAGCTCTTTGGCCATATCCAAGCTTATAGCGTATTCTAATGTTGGTCGTCCTCCACTGGGGTTTTTCATAGAATTATGAAAAACCTCAAAATCCTGCCCTTCAATAAATCCGTAATCTCTTATTCTATTTTGAATCCAATCTGAAAATTGCTGTTTGCTTTCAAGAAATTGATAAAGCTCTCTTGCGGAAACGGCTTTATTTCCGTTATGGTCTGTGATTTTTATTAGTTCCATTGTTGGTTTTTGGGTTAGGCGGTTGTTTTTACTTCTGGTTCGAAAATTTGTTCTTCGGTGAATCCTTGTTCTTTGTAGTATAGGACGGCTTTGTAAAGGGTTAGTTTTTCACTTCTTCTTTTAGCTAAGGCTATTACAGATTGCTGCTGTATCCCTAATCTTTTTGCTAATTCCATGCTGAAGTCGTTACAGGTTAGGATTTTCTCAATAATCTCTTCTCGTACTTTCATAGTGTTTGATTTATATTTATATTTACAAATGTATTTGTATTGCAAATATAGTATAAATTTTACCTAATAACAAATAAATGAGTAAAAGTTTACCTACAATTAAGGATAGAATATTGTATTTTGCTGAAAAAGAAGAGGTTAGCAAGCAGGAGTTTTTTAGAAAGACGGATTTAAAGTATAGTAATTTTACAGGAAAATCTAAGGAAAGTGACTTGAGTTCGCAATCAGTAGCAAAAATTTTACTCACATACAGAGATATTAATCCTATGTGGTTATTAGTTGGAGAGGGAGAAATGAAAAAAAATGATGGGCAAAATGTTAGAATTGAGGGACAAAATAAAAATTTAAACAACATTAATGGGAGTAGTAATGTTACTATTTCACAAAATGATATTTCAGAAATTATTGAAATACAAAGAGAAATGAACGACATTATAAGAACTGCACAAAGCCAATTGTCTGAAAGTCAGCAACAAGTGAGTAATCTTATAGAAATTTTGAAAAATAAATAAACTATGAAAAAGATATTATTTTTATTAAGTATCATATTAGGTGGTATTTCATTCGGTCAAATAAAGAAAATCCCAGTAACAGCAGAAGAGATTGGTGTTTTGGGTAGATTGATTCACGGTAGTGTATATAATAACTCATTTACAAAAGAAGAATTTGGAAAGTATAATATAGCTAATACATTAGGATATTACGCAGAGTATGTATATCAAGACAAAGTGATACATAAAGAAGTTTTTAAACTTAGAAAATTAGTATTGAGCGGAAAAGCGGAGTTTCAAGTTTATTTTGATAGCACCCCTTGTTTTAAAGTATCGGAACTTACATCAGATGTTAGTTTAAACTTGATGAAAGACAATCATTGGGAAATAAAACCTACAGTAGATGGAGATTACATTTGTTACTATGGAGGATGGACATCAACAAATGGTATAAGTATTATAGAATCAAAAGAATACAAAAAGTACAATGTTTTAAGTCTTGCTGATGGAAAAATAAAAATAAAACTTTACAGGCTAGAAGAGGAGTAAATGAAATATCACGCTCAATTTCTACTAGATAAAGAAAAAGATAATCCCACCGCAAAACTTCGTTACAGAATAAAATGGAGTGGGCTTATTGTTGCTTTTAATGTAGGTTATAGGGTAGAAATAGATAAATGGAGTAGAGATACTCAACGATGTAAAATCAATACTACTCACGGAAAAAAAAAGGTTTCCGCAAGCATCATCAATCGTAAAATAAACGACTTTGAAATGGCTTGTGAAAATGTATTTTTGAAATTCCAAAATGAAAATAAAACCCCTTCTGCCGATGAATTTAGAGAGAAATTTAACCAAGAAATAGGAAGAGAAACAAAATCGGAAAAAAGCACAGGGTTCTTTGATGCATATGATGAGTTTATGAAGGAGGAGGGGAAAAAGAATGTATGGACAAAAGCCACTTATTCAAAAATGTTTGCCCAAAAAAAGCGGCTTCAATATTTTGATTGCAATATTTCTTTTTCTGATATTACAGAAAGTAAATTAGTGGATTATCAGTATTTTTTACAACACACTCTTAATTTAAAAAATTCTACCATTAATAAGCAATTTTCATTTTTAAGATGGTTTTTGCGTTGGAGTAAAAAGAAAAATTATTTACAATCATCTGCTTTTGAAGAATTTAGACCAAAACTAAAAACTACACAAAAGAAGATAATTTTTCTAACACAAGCTGAACTTCAGCAGGTAAGAAATTATTCTATCCCTAAACACAAGGAGCATTTGGAAAGAGTACGAGATGTTTTCCTTTTTTCGTGTTTTACAGGGTTAAGGTATTCTGATATAGCTAATTTGAAAAGGAGCGATATAAAGGGAGATATTATAGAAGTAACAACCGTAAAGACAGCTGACAGCCTTATGATAGAACTTAATAATCATAGTAAGGCAATTTTAGATAAGTATAGGGATGATTTATTTACTAAAAACTTGGCTCTACCTGTAATTTCTAATCAAAAAATGAATGAATATTTGAAAGAGCTAATGGAATTAGCAGGAATTGATGAACCAATAAGAGAAACATACTATAGAGGCAATAAAAGAATAGACACAGTTACACCAAAATATGCTTTAATAGGTACACACGCGGGAAGAAGAACATTTATATGCAATGCTCTTGCTTTAGGTATTCCCCCTCAAGTGGTAATGAAATGGACAGGGCATAGTGACTACAAAGCAATGAAGCCATATATTGATATTGCAGATGAAACCAAAGCTAATGCAATGGAAAGGTTTAATCTCTTATAATTTTACTCTAAAAAGGTCCCTTGTTTTTTAAAATAGGGACTAAATATTGAAGTATTAAAGACTATTTAAAATTATTTATAGTAATTGAAACCAGTATAATGAACTGAAAATTAGAATTAAAAAGACTAAAAAAGAATTATGAATATTATTGTGAAAATCCCGTATTCTCCACAATTTGGAAATCAAATCTTATCAAAATCCTTTAAACAGCGTGTTTAAGGGATTTTTATTTAAATCTTATATCAATTCTAACCAAATAAATACATTTTGAAAGTGCGTGCTAAGGTGCGTGTATTTTTTAAAAGCAGCACACGCACTGAGAAACGGTATAATCAACATGTTTACAGACATATACGATTATTAAACATCTTGTTGGCGATGAGGTTCAAAAGTAATTTTGATAACCTTTAACTCACCACATTATGACAACCTACAGTCTAAATTTCTTCCTTAAAAAATCAAAGGGAAGCAAACAAAACACACTTATCTATGCAAGGATAACCGTAAACGGAAAGCGCTCAGAATTCTCAACAGGCATCTCTGTTCCTCCCGAAAACTGGAACAGTGCAAAGGGAAAAATCAATGGTAGTTCTGCGTTAGCAAAATCAGCCAATACGACTCTCGATAATTTAAGGCTCGCAACCCATAACGCCTACAACAGCCTTCTCACAAAAGAAACAGTTATCACTTCCGAGACTATCCGGAACCAGCTCCTTGGTGTTGAGGAGCGCAGGATCACCATTATCGAGGTCTTTCAAGACCATAATGATAAGATGAAGCGTTTAATAGGTAAATCTTTTTCTAAAGGAACATGGAAACGATATAACACTTCACTTAATCATACATTAAAGTTTATGCAATGGAAATATAATGTGTCAGATATGCCTGTAGAAAACATTAATCCCGATTTTATAAACAGGTATGATTTTTGGTTAAGAACTGTTAGAAATTGTGATAATAACTCAATAGTCAAATACATTAAAAACTTTCAGAAAATCATTAATATATGTATTGCCAACGAATGGATTTCAAAAAATCCTTTTATAAATTACAAATCCAAAATAGAATCAGTTACCCCGCATTTCCTTACCAGGGAACAACTGACATCAGTCGCTAATAAAGAATTCAGGAGCGAAAGACTTTCCATTATCCGCGACCTGTTTCTTTTTAGCTGTTACACTGGCCTCGCCTACATCGACCTCAAAAATCTAACGAAAGAAAACTTTTCAGTAGGTATGGATGGCGCACTTTGGCTTAAAACCCAGCGTGAAAAGACAAAGGTTGCCGTTTCTATCCCAATGCTGGAAATTCCATTGCAGATACTAAAAAAATATGAAAACCACCTCAAATGTATAAATACCAGTATGGTGTTGCCGGTTCCAAGCAACCAGAAGATGAACGAATATCTCAAAGAAATTTCTGCTCTATGTGATTTAGATTTTGACCTTACCTTCCATACCGCACGCCACACTTTTGCCACCACGGTAACGCTCTCAAATGGTGTTCCCCTCGAAACGGTAAGCAAGATGCTCGGGCATACCAACATCCGTATGACACAGCATTACGCGAAGGTGCTGGATAATAAAATTGGTACGGATATGCAGATGCTCAGGGAAAAACTAAGCCAATCAAAAAATACAGCTAAGAAACTTGGATAATACCACTTTCCAACTCCTTCCTCCTCTGTCTAATAAAATCAGTCGGGCGGATGCCGTTAATTTCTAAAAACAAATCTGAAAAATTTTGTCGCGAAGAAATTCCACATTCATCCGCCAAACCTTGAACAGAGTATCCTAAAACTTTAGGATCATTATACATCAGTTTGGTAATATATTTAATTCTTAAAGTAGAAAGATATTTATTAAAATTCACGCCCATCACATCATTGATATACTGTGAAAGATATGTGGAATTAGTTTTAAAATTCTCTGCAAGTTGTGGCAGGGTGATTCCTTTTTCTTTAAAACTTTTTGAATCTTCAAATTCTTTTAGTTTTTCAGCTAAATCAGTAAAAATATCTTTACTTATTACGGTTTTGCTTTGTTGTGGTATATTTTCGTAAGAAACTGTTGGTGTGGGTTGGTGGGTTTGCAACCTTTCTTCTAATTCGGCATATTTCTTTCTAATGTCCTTTTCTTTTTGATAAAGCTTCCACGCAGTAAAAATTAATTCTATTACAACGATGATCAACAATACTATAGCACCTAAACCCCACTGATTTTGGGTTTCAAGTTTACCCTTTGCATCCTCTAAAATTTGGGTGTCGTAATCTTTATGAATTTTTGCAGAAAGATACGGAAAGTCCTTGGCTAAAATACTGTCTGCTTTTAACAAATTCTTGGTGTAATGGAGTTCTTGTTTATTGTCTTTTTTTTCTTTCCAATATTTGATGAGTAATTCATAATTTTCGCGTAATTCCGGGACAATAAAAGCATGTTTTTGGAAAACAGAATCTACCTTATCAAACTGCTGTACTGCTTGTTCTTGTTTTCCCAATCCTAAATAACTTTTCCCAATATAAAAATCAGCCACAGATGTCCAGGAAAAGTCATTGTTTTTTTTCAACACAGGTAATGCGGTAATGAGATTACGAATAGCATCATCATAATTTTTTTGATGATACTCGAAAATGCCTTTACATTTTGTAAAATAGGCCTGTTCTAAAGGGAATTCTTTGCTATTATTTGTGAAATTTAACCCTAGTTGTACTAATGAATCTACCTTTTTGTATTTTTCCAAATTTCGGTAGCAGATGGTGGCTTGATGCAAACTGTTGAGGTAGCCTTTGCTGTTATTATAAATAATGTTAGGGTGTAAATTTCCTTTCGTTTTGGGTTCAAAATAATCAATACAATCCTCAAAATGCTTAAGCGCCCCATTATAATAGCCAAGGTAACTTTTTACCACACCAATGTGATAAATTACTTTATATTTTTGGTACTCGTCAGTCCCTTTTTTAGAGTATTCGTACGCTTTTATATATTCGTCAAGAGCGGGCTTATATCGTTTGAGGTTTAAATAGTAAATAATTCCTTTACCTAAGTAAGATCTGCTAATGAGATCATTATCACCAGTTTTTTTTGCTGAAGTTATGCAACTGTCAGCATAAAGTAATTTTTTGTGATTATTTGGTGTGAAATAAATAAGATCTTCAAACCCCTGCACTGCTTTTTCATCATTACCTTCTGCTTTTGCTTTAACTATATAATTATTGACATAAGGAATTGCCTTATTATCATTTTTATCGAATCCCTCATATTTTTTTCTTAAATCTTCATAAGAATTTTGTGCCTTCATTTCTAAGCAGAATGAAAGTAATAAAATAAAAATGAAAGTAAAATGATATTTATTGTTGAGCATTTTATAGAAGAAGTATAATCTTCTCTGCCAAAGATAAACAAATTTGAATAAAAAATAAGAAAATTAATCAAAATATGGCTTTTTGTGTATGTTTATGATTTTCAGAATATTGTAAAATACCCATGTCCTAATTTATAAATTAGGACGTCTTAAATCTTAAAATTTATAGGATAGGACTGCGTTCTCTTGCAAAAAGTTTCGACACCTAATAATTTTAGCCACAGAATTCTAAGAAAAATTTTTCCCGGCCGGGATAAACTTAAAATAATTAATTATGAAAAAGTTTATCTCATTGGTAGCATTAGCTACATTATTATTTTCAGCAATAAGCTGTAGAGAAGCAGAACAGATTTCAGATTTACAAGAAGACCAGAATCTCTCTGCAAAGATAATGAATGCATCTGAAAATAGAAATATTGCAAATGATAGCATTTACGTTTCGACTACTAACAGCGAAACAAAAGACCCACCGGTAAAGGACGGACAAGGGTGGTAGTAATAAGAGTAAATAAATTGTTTACATTTAAATAAATGTAAAATTAAGATTATGATTGTAAGTTTTCGAAAATTGTTTTGTTTTCCAGGTTTGTTAGCATTTTTCTATTTGGTAAATGGACAGGAAGTTAAAGATAGTATTTCTACAAAAGAGATTCAGGAGGTTTTAATTAAAGCACAACGAAAAAAGCAGTTTTCTGACCATGCTAATTACACCTTTGACAAAGAAGCACTGGAAAAAGCAAGACATTCTAAAGATTTGTTAACTACGCTTCCGGAACTTCAACTGGACCCAATTTCCAATACGGTATCCAGTATTAAAGGCGGTAAAATTCTTTTCCTAATTAACGGAATTGAAGCCAGCGACAACCAAATTAAAAGCATTGCACCGACAAACGTGGTAAGAGTGGAATATTTCGACATTCCATCTGCGAGATATTCGCAACGAGCAGATACAGTGGTGAATATCATCACAAGAAATCCGGAAGTTGGCTATTCTTACGGTGCAGATGTTACTTCTGCTTTATCAACTGGCTTTGTAAATGGTTCCGCTTATGCAGGTTACACCAAAGGCAAAAATGATTTTGGCTTGGAATATTCAATCAGTTTGAGGGATTATAACAATCGCCAATACAGTAAAATCTACGATTATAATTTAAACGGAATCCATTACCGTTCTGATTTGCATGGTAGAGACCATTTCGGCTATACCGACCAAAATATTTCAGTGAGATATGCCCAAGTAGATGCTGAAAAATATACCTTTCAGGCTAAATTCAGCATAAATCCTATGAGTTATTTCTCTAAAGGAAACGCGGAAAGTATATTCCAACAAGGGAACTTGTCTCAAAATGACGTCTCAATCAGCAATAGTAATCAGAGCTATACAAATCCAACTTTAGACCTTTATTATTCCAAAAATTTTGGCAAAAAGGATGAGTTAAGTTTAAATTTAATCGGTTCGCATTACACCACGAATTCTTCACAATTTGACCACGAATGGAATACGGCCAATAATGTAGCTGTTTTCAATAATGATATGAATTTGAAGGCAAAACAAACGGGAATAGTAGGCGAGATTGCACACACACACCAGTTTGAAAAAGGGAAATTGAGTTTGGGTTATCGTATTTCCAATACGGCAATTTCTAATGATTTAGTCAATCTTCTTGGTACATCCCATTATAATGTGAATTATTTGGAGCAATATCTCTACACCGAATATTTGGGAAAATGGGATAAGTTGGGCTTCCGTTTCGGAATGGGAGTAATGAACATTCACAACAAAAGCGCAGGAACCACTCGGGATGATTGGACACCTACGCCGAAACTTGTTTTGAGTTATGATTTGCCAAAAAACAAAACTATACGTTTGACTAGTGATTATACTTCTCAGAGTCCATGGGCGGAAGCATTGAGTCGCAATATAATCCAAATTGTGCCGAATATTTACCGTAGTGGGAACCCTTATTTGAAGCCTAAGCATATTTTCAAAAATAATCTTAGCTATTCATTTAACGACAAATATCTTGATGTAAATACTACCGCATTTTATAATTATTTGAAAAAGGACATTGCGCAAATTTATACTTATGATATTAATCTAAACGGATTTCTTTTGCGAAATGTAAATGCCAATTACACACGGCAAGTCGGTATACAACTTAGCGGTTCTATAAAGCCTTTCGGCAGTAATATCTTAGTTGCAAAAATGGTATTTGTCCCTACAATTGAAAGTTTGGTATTCTATTCGGGAGAAAAAATAAACAATAATTATATTGGAAATTTTTTTAATATCTCCACTCAATACAAATCATTTTATGCACAATATCAATTTAATATTCCGTATTATACCGTAGATGGTGCTTTCCTTTCGACAAATGAAAATGCAAGTCATTTTTTTGCACAATACAAGTTTAAAGAGTGGATATTTAAAACTGGTATGTATTGGATTGGAATGCCTTCGGAATATAGGATTAAAAGTTTAAGTGAAAGTGTAGTTGATTATACGGTACATACAAAGATCATTAATAACAAAAATATGTTTGTTTTGGGAGTCAGCTATGATTTTTCTACAGGAAAAAAGAACGAATTAAATAAAACACTAAATAATAATGTGACACCGGCCTCTACTTTTTAATTATTTAAACATCTATTTTTTTTGTAGTGCGCAATACAAATCTTAGTTGTCTAAATATGCTTTCTTTAAAGCAAAAACCTAATTTCAAACTTTCTTAAAACCAAAAAAATGGACAAGAAAAATCAAAATTCAAAATTTCAAGAGCTTGTAAAGAAAATGGATGCTCTTAAGGAAACTGAGCAAGGTAAGTTACGTGGAGGGATAAGTGTTGTAGGCACAGATAGTTTAATTGTCGATCCTGCGACAAATTACGCTATATGTTCATGCACTGTAAATACACCATGCTCAAAAAAGTAATCTAAGTTTGCGAGGCTGGACAGAAATGTTCAGCTTCTTTTTAAAATTTAAAAAATTATGAAATCAAGTTATTATAATATTTTTTTCAAAAAAGAGGATAAATTTATTGGATACAACACTGTGACAGATAAATATATAGTTCTTGAACCTCTCTTATATGAACTTTTTGAAGCTTCTATTTTTGAAAAAAACATAACCCAATTGAAAGATATACATGAAACATTTTATGATGTCCTATTTAAAAATGGCTTCATCGTTTCAACTGATAAAAATGAGCTTGATGAAATAAAAAAGATAAGTGATTCAACTGATTTTAATGATGAATACTTTATGCTCACGATTAATTCAACAATGAATTGCAATTTTAAATGTTGGTATTGTTACGAAACTCATATAAAAGACTCCAGATTAGATGAGATTGTGAGCAAAAAAATAATTTTATTTATTAAAAATTTATTGGATAACAAAACAAAAATCAAAAATTTAAATATTCAATGGTTTGGAGGAGAACCTTTGCTATATTTTAATAAATCAATTCTTCCTATTTTAGGAGAAATTGACTCTATTTGTAAAAAGAGGGAGGTGATTCTTTCTAATGGATTTACAACAAATGGGTTATTAATAACTCAAAAAATATTAAATGATTGTAAGAAATATCTAGTTGATCATTTTCAGATTACTCTCGATGGGCATAGAGATAGACACAATAAGGTTAGAAATATATCAAAAACAAAGGGAAGTTATGATGAAATAGTAGAGAATATAAAATTGTGCGTGAAAAATGAGTTTAATGTAACTGTAAGGATTAATATTTCAGAAGAAACAGTAAATGATTTATTACAAATTATTAATGATTTTAAAGATTTGTCAAGTGTTGAAAAATCATATATAATATTCTCGTTTCATGAAGTTTGGCAAGAGGAAAAAGATCTAACTTTTGACATATCAAATTTCGTAGAGGAATTTAGAAATAATAAATTTAAATGTGTTTCTAAATCTGATAATTTAGCAGGAATCTATAATTCGTGTTATGCTGATAAAGCCAATCAGGCGGTAATAAATTATAATGGAGATGTATATAAGTGTACTGCTCGAGATTTTAAGAAAGAAGACAAAGAAGGCATCCTTAGTGATAGTGGCGAAATTGTTTGGAATGAAAAATTAACAAAAAGACTTTATGAAACGAGATTCAAAAATAAACCATGTTTAGAGTGTAAAATATTACCTCTTTGCAATGGTGGTTGTTCTCAACATAGAATTGAAAATGAAAATAACGATTACTGTATGTTTAACTTTGATGAGAATCAAAAAATTGAAATTGTTAAAGAGCGTTTTAAATCTAAATTGGAGCTAAGTCTGCCAACTGATCACGGAAATCCAATTATTAATAGTTTTTTAAATATACCATATCCAAATAATTCTGATAAGTCGAACGTTTTTTTTCAACAATCTTTAGAAAATCTTTTCAATGATAAAGTAAGGATTGAAAACAGGAATCTTGTAAATACTATAAACAATCATTACATCGATGGATTAATAGAGTTAAGAAATAATAACTTTGATAAACATCATGAAATTACAGATTATATTTTCACCATTCAAAAAGAAAGCCAATTTAATGAAGATGAAAAAAACGTAATAAGACTTTTATCTTTACCTGCTATCGCTTATTATTATTATAAAATAAAAGATTATCATAAGGCAATAAATATAACTAATGAGTCAATATTGGTAGATGACCAATTTTTAAATAGTTACCCATTTCTTTACTCACACAAAATACAACAACTACATAACTTAATTAGAGTCTTTTTTAAAAATAATAATATAGACGAAGCACTAAAATTATGTAATGATGTCCTAAGTCATTTAGTTTTAGGGAAAAATGTTGAATATGAAGTTGGATTTTGGTCAAATGACATGCTAGCTTCTGATGAGCTAATTGGGATGACTTTTCAAATATTTGGAGAAGTTGTTTCCTACATCTTGAATTTTTCTAGAAATTCTACAGAAGAATTAGATTTTTATATGATTGCTTTCAGAGATCTAATCAAAAGCAGTGATAAAGTCAACGATCGTTATAACATCATTAAAGAATTTTTAACAATTAAAACTGATATTGAAAATCATAAAAATGATTTATCTCGAATTCTTTGTTTGAAAAATGATATAACTAATTCTCAATTTTATTATATGATATTTCCACTTTTGAAATCATTGTTTTCAAGTATAGGCAAAAATTCGTTCATAGACAACAGGAGTGAATTTAATAGAATCCAACGCCAATACGCACTCAATTAACTTTTTTAATAATATAACATTTAGAAGTAAGATTTCCAAATGAATATAGTAGCCCAATATGATCAAATGGACTGTGGTCCAGCTTGCCTTGCGATGATATCTTCACATTATGGTAAAGAGTTCTCACTACAGTACCTTCGCGATAAAAGTTTTATCAGTCGTCAAGGTGTTTCGCTATTAGGAATAAGCGAAGCCGCAGAAAAAATTGGGTTTAAACATTTTTCAACAAAACTTGAAATAATAGATTTCGAAAAAGAACTTTTACCTTGTATTTTACATTGGAACCAAAACCATTTTGTAGTTCTCTATAAAATATATAGAAATATTTTTACTGGAAAAAAAACTTATAAAATTGCAGATCCGGGACATGGTTTCGTGTCTTTGAGTGAAGATAAGTTTAAAAAGTCTTGGTTGTCAGACGGTAAAAAAGGTGTTGCTCTTTTTTTAGAGGCTACAGATGATTTTTATAGTCAAATTCCATCGAAAGAAGGAAAGCTTCCTGTAAAATATTTGCTCAATTACCTGAAACCTTTTCAAAGCCAGATGGGGTGGATGTTTTTTCTTCTCACCTTAGGAACAATTACAAGTTTAGCGTTTCCAATCCTTACCCAAAAACTGATTGATGAAGGCGTAAACAAAAAGAATTTTTCAATAATTACTTATATCTTATTAGCGCAGTTAGCATTTTTCTTTGGAAATATTATTATCAACATTTTCCGAAACTGGATGATGCTTGTTGTTGGAACAAAAATAAATATCCAAATAATTTCTGATTTTTTAAAAAAAATCTTGAAGCTTCCAATTAAATTTTTTGATACTAAGTTAATGGGAGATTTTAACCAGCGTATTCAGGATCATGAGAGAATTGAAAATTTTCTTACCTCGCAAAGTTTGTTAACACTATTTTCAATCATAACTTTTACAGCCTTTTTTGCCGTTCTTTGGCATTACGATGTCAGAATTTTAGCTGTCTATATGCTACTTACCTTAATTTCTATATTATGGTCTTTATACTGGATGAAAAAAAGAAAAATCTTAGATTATTTCAGATTCCAACAAAGAAGCGAAAATCAAGAATCCATTTACGAAATTATCAATGGGGTTTCAGAAATGAAGCTCAACCAATTTGAAGATTTTAAACGTAAAGAATGGGAACAAATTCAGCAAAAGCTTTTTAAAATCAATATTCGTATCCTCAAATTGGATCAAGTCCAACTTTCAGGATTTGAATTTATTAATCAGCTCAAAAATATTCTTGTAACTTTTCTTTCTGCTTATTTTGTAATAAAGGGACATATGACTTTGGGAGCGCTTTTAAGTGTCTCATATATCATTGGACAAATGAATTCGCCGGTGAGCCAGCTTATAAATTTCTTTCGCTCATTACAGGATGCAAAATTGAGTTTAGCAAGGCTAAACGAAGTACAAGATAACCCTGAAGAAGAACAGGAAAGCCAAGTTCCATTAATTAGTAAAAAATATACAGAACAAAATGGTATAGAAAAGGGAATCTATTTCAAAAATGTTTCATTTCAATATGAAGGGCCAAAATCTCCGTATGTTTTAAAAAATATTAATTTATTTATTCCTGAAGGAAAAGTTACAGCAATTGTCGGGGCAAGCGGTAGTGGGAAAACAACATTGATGAAAATGCTGCTGAAATTTTATGAACCAGTAAAGGGTGAAATAAAATTTAATCATCTCAATCTAAATGAAGTTTCTCCAACAGATCTTAGAAAGAATTGTGGTGTAGTAATGCAGGATGGTTTTATTTTTTCAGATACAATTGAGAGAAATATTGCAACAAGCGATGAAAATATTAACTACGAAAAACTAAATAAAGCATTAGATACCGCAAATATTAAGTCTTTTGTAGAAGAACTTCCGTTAGGATTAAACACAAAAATTGGAGCATCCGGAAATGGTATTTCAGGTGGACAAAAGCAAAGAATTCTTATCGCAAGAGCGGTCTATAAGAACCCTCATTTTATTTTATTTGATGAAGCAACTTCTGCTTTGGATGCAGAAAATGAGAAAATTATTCACGACAATCTGCAGTCTTTCTTTAAAGGAAAAACGGTAATAATTGTTGCGCACAGACTTTCTACCGTGAAAAATGCTGACCAAATTATTGTACTGAAAAATGGTGAAATTGTGGAACAAGGCAATCACCATGAATTGGTAAGCAAAAAAGCAGATTATTTTAATCTGGTTAAAAATCAATTGGAACTAGGAAATTAATTAAATAATATATGAAAAGTATCTTAATAGGTTATGACTTAAATTCAACAGGTCAGAATTACGAAAGTCTTATTGAAGCAATAAAAGAATTTGGTATATGGTGGCATTGTTTAGATAGCACGTGGATAATAAAAACAAGTTTAACACCAGAGCAAATTAGAGATAAACTATTGTTAAAAATAGATGCAAATGATGAACTGTTGGTAGTAGAGCTCGTAAGAAATGCTGCTTGGTATGGCTTTAACAAGGAATGTTCGGATTGGTTACAGAATAATTTATAAATATGAGTTACAGATACAGAAAGCCCACAAATGTTTTAAGTCCAAGAGATGCAGTTTCAAAAGTAGATTTACTTTTTGATAATGGAATATATAGTGTTGCCAAATTAATGTGGTATGGTGAAGAAAAATTGGGAATCAGATGGAATATAGGGTTGCGAGAATGGGATGATCCTGCCAAAGCATCGGGGGCTAAAGAATGTCTTGGAGTTCCAACTTCTAGGAGCCATCCCACTTGGTTTATATTACCTGATGATTTTGCTGATGCAACATCTGATATTTTAAAAGTGCTTCAAAAAATTGATAAATGATTGATAATCTTCTTAAATACATAAAATCAGACCTATCGACCAATGGTTTGATGAAACGATACTTTCATTATGGGTATTGGGGATTAAATATTTTTGCTTATGCATCATTAGTAGTAATAATTTATTTCTTGTATAACCAGAATTTTTGCTGCTATTGGCTATCATTGCTTTTATCCCTTCTATTAATTGTATATTTTAGAATAACCTTAGAGAAAAAATTATCAAAAAAAATTGGGATATTAGAAGATAGTTTTAGATCTTATTTTATAAAAAAATTATCTAATTATCTTGAAAATAAAAACTTACAGAATCATAAAGAAGAACTTGTTGGTGTGATTAATGAAAGGATGATTGAGCTTAGAGATAAATTTATTTATTCAACTGGTATACTTTCAGCTTTATTTTTGATATTATTTTCGGTGATATATACCCATATCTACGAGAAATTTGTTGATGGAAATATAAATTATTTTTTTTGATTTCACTGGGTTTTATTGTGTTAATCCTTCTATTATACCAGCTGGTGATGTTATATAGAGAACTACATGAATACTTGTTTACAAGTAATATGCAAAAGGATTAATGAATGAAGTTATCTTACAAGATAAATTGAACAGCGCCCGTCCTAATTTATAAATCACGACCTATAATGCTTGTAAATTAGGACAAATCAACAATATTTTTGCTTTGCTTATCGAAAAACCAATGCAGGAATATTTTGAAAATATAATCGAAACGCTTCAGGAAAATATCCGGGAATTATCCATGGAGATTGATAATCCAATTGTATTTTCCGAGTTGGCCATCAAATTGAGTTTGGAACCCCTTTCTGAGCTTAAGAAATATGTTCTCGAACACCCATTCCAAAATATTGAAGATGAGATTTGGTTTTTCAAAAATATTGGCTATAGACTAGCAAACATAAAATTTTAATACCTTTTTAGTTGTTGTTTGCTGTTGTAAAAATAAAAAAATGGGGGTAACTTTTAGACGAAGTCGTTAAAAAAGTTATCCCTATTTTTTTATCAGCTTCCATAACTCCTTTTCCATTTCTTTTGGTTCCTTTCTCCATCTCCACTCGCATTCTTTTAAGTGAAGATTAAAGGTGGATTTTACACCATTAAACTTTGCTAATCTTCGCTTCGTAAAGCTCCAAAAACTTTCTATCCCGTTAATATGAACACCGTTCTGATTTGAAAAACTTTTGCTCTTATCAATCCTAAAATGCTTCTCATAACCCATATCCAAAAGTCCGCTGTAACCTCGCCAGACATCCGTAAACACTATACTTTCCAACGAAACCTTTCCTCGAATAATCTTTCTCAAGGTTTCACTTTTCGCATTGGGAATTAGTTCCGTATAAACTCTACCGTCTCGTTCAAAAACACCAAAAACAGGTTGCTTCCAGGTTCCTCTTCCTCGTTTCTGTGGCATATTGATCCCTCTTAATCTTTTCGATCCAAAATAGGCTTCGTCCAATTCAACTTCTCCAAAAAACAAACTTAAATCTTCCTGTTGCTTCTCAAAAATCACTTCCCGAAAAATCCTAAAATACCGGTTGATGGTATTTCTATTAAGTTCTAAAATTTCTGCGGTTTTTGTAGCATCAATATCGCTACAAAAACACTTCATTATTTTTTTATTTTATAATCGCTGATTTTACTCCTATTCATAAGACTTGGCAACAAATTTAATCATCGTTTCCTAGTCTTAAGCCATTTTTAATATTACTTTTTAGGGTTTTTTGTTCAAAAAAATCATTCACAACTTCGGTTGTGCTTGTGAAAAAATATAACAAATAAGGCTAAACTTTGTCGCTCTAATTAAATTTTAATCATTATGGCACTCGAAGTTTTAACCAAGGAAGATCTTCAGGAATTCAAAACAGAATTATTAGAAGACATTAAAAATCTATTTCACATCAGAACCACAGAACAGAAATTGTGGCTAAAATCTTCAGAAGTCAAAGAACTTTTCAAATGCTCATCCGGGACATTGCAAACCTTACGCATCAACGGCACCTTGCGCTACTCCCGAATTGGTGGAACACTATACTACAACTACCAAGACATAGAAAAACTCCTAAATTCTCCTTCCAAACCGACCTAGGAGTTATTTGTGTGAAGAAAATTTTTGAAACTTCCGTTAAGAAATTCTCCCTGTTTGAGCGAAGCGAGTTTGGAGGATTTTAGGAAGTTTTGAAAATTTTTAGCAAATAACTTCAGTCTTGAACTTTTGGTTCTTTTGGTTCAAGCCAAAAGAACAAGAAAAAAATCATTTATCACTCATAAAAAAATGAACTATATCCGTCACCTCACAGGCTTCTACGACCGTATTCAGGAAGATAACCGACTGAACCCGACACATATCAGTCTGTATCTTGCTCTTTTTAAGTTCTGGAACCTCAACCATTTTCAGAATCCTATAAGTATTTCTCGAACCGAAATGATGAGGTTAAGCAAGATTTCAGCCTTAGGCACTTATCACAAATGCATAAAGCAGCTGCAGGAATATGGCTATATAGAATACCTGCCGTCATTCAATCCCTATAAGGGCAGCTTGGTCAACCTTTACAATTTTGAAAATTTAGAAGTTCAAAGGATAAACAGCAAGCATATCAAAAAACAGACAGGTAGTGAACAAGCATTGAACAGCCCTCGTATCAAAATCGAAACAGGCATTGAACAAGCATTGATACCTTCTATAAACAATACAAACATATTAAACAATAAACAGATTGTAACCACCCAAAATGTCATTGCAAAAACCAATGCTGTCACGCTGAGCGAAGTCGAAGCGCAAAACTATAGACTGTATAAATATCAAAAAGAATCTCAAAAAGAAAAATTGCGCGAAAAGAAAAGCGATGTCATTGTGATCAGTAATGAAGAATCATTTTTGCGGTGTCACCCTGAGCCTGTCGAAGGGCAAACGATCCAGCCGAAATCAAATATTTGTGAACCGTCCGACTCAAAAATCCCTCCGGAATTTCCAGAAGTCCAAATGTATTTTGCCGAAAAAGAAGCACCGGCAGAAGAAGCCGAAAAATTTTACAACCATTACGAAAGCAATGGTTGGCTAGTTGGCGAAAAATCCAAAATGAAAAACTGGCAGGCAGCCGCTCGAAACTGGCTCCTGAACTCTAAAAAATTCAACACACCAAATGTCAGCCTGAGCGGAGTCGAAGGCAGCCGTTATCAGAAATCAAATCACCTCACCGCCACCACTAACAAATCCTACCAGGAAAAACTATAAAATTCCCCTCCCTTGGAGGGGTGGCTGAAAGCCGGGGTGGTTATCCAACTAACAGCCAACAACCATAAACTAACAACTATCAACCAACAACCAAAATCACCACAACAATGCAGCTCCCTACAAAACCAATAGACATGGCTTATGACTACCGCGAAGTAGTAGCCTGGTTACATAAAACCGGAAAAAACCTTCTCGGTAAAAAATTCATCATTCCGGAGAATGAAAGAGGTATTATTTTCGGGATGTTGGCTTGGTTTCTTCAGGATGAATTAGTAGCACAAGAAATGAACATCGACCTCAGCAAAGGCATTATGCTTTCCGGACCAATAGGTTGTGGAAAAACCACCTTATTCCGACTAATGCGCCAACTACCTTCCAATCGTAAAAACTTTGGGATGGTGTCTACAAGACAAGTCGTATCAGAATTTATGCAATCCGGATATGAAGTATTAGAAAACTATTCCCGTGGTAGCCTTTATAACGAACAACGTATTCCCAAAAACTATTGCTTTGATGACCTCGGAACAGAAGCAACCTCCAAATACTACGGCAATGATTGCAATGTCATGGCAGAAATCCTCTTAACCCGCTACGATCTTTACAAAGAGAAAAACATCATCACCCATATCACCACCAATCTCACTGCCGGAGAAATCGAAACCTTCTACGGCAATCGTCTCCGCTCCCGAATGCGCGAAATGTTCAATTTGTTCGGCTACGAAGAAACCTCAAAAGATAAAAGAACTTGAAGTAAGTTTTCTTTTCATGTATAATCATGAGAGGAGAACATTAGAAATAAACCTAATCTCTATAAAATTATAGATCTTTAAGAAGTTAATTTTTAATACTATTTTTTAGAGTTATTCTTCGTTTCTTATATTAAATTTCTCTAAATTGCATTAAAATAATATAAAATAACCTTATATGAAAATTAGAAATGATTTTGTCTCAAACAGTAGTTCTGTAAGCTACATCATTACTATGAAAAAGGAATTGTTAGAGTCAATGGCTCGTTATTTTGAAGAATATAAAGAACAAGAAATACCAATAATTAGAGATTTTGTTAAACAGGATCTTCTTGAAAATGGAACTAGAGTTTACTTGGGAGACGAGGATATTTACTATAAAAAAGTTGAATTTAATACAGATGGTGGGACAAATACCAAAGAGTGGATTGAGGCAGAGGGAAAAGAAGTTGATTTATCCCATATGGATGATGAAGAAATCTGGAGATATATTTACGGTGAGTATGTAATGAATGGTGAATTAGGTAGAATCCCAGGGTTGGGAGTAACTCAAACACAAACATATTAAGATGAGCTTAATAAGAAGACATAGTGATGAGTATAATTTTGTTGCCGATCCTAAATCTGGTATAACAATGCGGTGGGGAAAAACGGTAAATGATGACCCTTATAGAGCACCTTTGCCTGAATTAGTTGATATTTCAATATCAAACCATTGCACTAAAGGATGTACTTTCTGCTATCGGGATAGTATAGTCAACAATATTTTTATGAGTTTGGAAGATTATGAAGTTGTTATTAAATCTCTTCAGGATGAAAGATGGGGTAATGTTTTCCAAGTTGCATTGGGTGGAGGCGAGCCATTGGAGCATCCTGATTTTATTGATATATTAAAAATTACGAGAAAGTATAATGTTGTTCCAAATTTTACAACAAATGCGATGCACATAACAAAAGATATTGCAGAACAGATTAAGCCACTCGTTGGAGCTGTAGCAATTTCCTTTCCAAATATTCGTTCAATCCCATTATCTAAAGCACACATTTTTATTGAGGAAGGAATTAAGACAAACATTCATTTCATACTGGATAAAAAAAGTATAAAGCAAGGTACAGAAATCTTGGAAGGCAAATTTAATGATTTGCTGAAAGGATTTAACTCGATAATATTTTTAACCTTTAAGCCGATGGGTAGAGGAAAAGAAGATTTATGTTTAGAGTTAAATGATGATTTAAAGAAATTTTGTGAACTGATTGATAGTCATTCTTGTAATCTCAACATCGGATTTGATTCTTGTTTTATGCCAATGTTGATGCATTTTACCAACACTACTATTGATTTTATTGAACCTTGTGAGTGTGCTTTTTTTTCTGCTTATGTCGATGAAAATTTAAATGTAAAACCGTGTTCATTTGCGAATCACAATAGAGATACATATAATTTAAGGGACAAAGGCTTTTCAGAAATATGGAATAGCCATTGGGAGAGTTATCGGAATGCTCAAGTAAATACTTGTGAAAGAACTTGCAAGAATAGCAGTAATTGTAGAGGCGGTTGTCCATATTATAGTCAGATAAATTTGTGTAAAACAGAAAAACCTTCTGAAGCATTGATATGATAAATATTTTGTGGAGTCAATTTGATATAAATCAGCAGGCAAAAGACATTAGTTTCGAATCTTTTTGTTTCCAAGTTGCTTATTTGCGTTATCGAGAATTTGGTTTTTTTGAAAATTACTTTAATACTCCTGGTTCTGAATTTTATTTAAAACTTCATACAGATTGTCTCGAATTAAATCTTAAAGCAGGAGATGAAATAGGTTGGCAGGTAAAATGGTGGTATAATACTGAAGATAATACCAGCTTAACAAAAGATAGAAGGAGACAGCTTTCCAATAACTTTGCTACAACACTTAAAATACATCCTGATATTAAATTATGGATTATATGTACACCTGCAAGTTTCACTGAAAGTGCATTTAATCAATTAAAAAGATCATTACAAGAACTATCTCCAAATACACAATTTCTACATTGGAATAAAGAAACTTTTAGAAATTTTTTCTTTGAAAATCAGTCTCTATTTGGAGGGTTATTTCACCATTATTTCAATTCAAATTTTATTGGCTTTAAAGCTCTGGCAGAATATACGGAAAAACAAATCGAATATCTGCAAAATAAATTCAATACAGATTTATATGTTCCTTCACATTATGATGAAGAAATAATACAATTACTTGACTACAACACTCTTTTTAATGAATTGGAATTGAAAAGTACGTACATTCAGGATGATATCACACATGTAAAAAGATATATAGATAGAAAGGATATAGAGTCATTCCTAAACCCTGATTATGCAAATGGTGTATTGGAACTAATTGAATTTATTTGTCAAACTTTAGAAGAAATCTCCCAGATCTTAGTTTCAAAATTGAATATAGAAAAGTGTAAAAAGATTGATGAGAAGATTGATGAATATATTAAGGTGTACCATTCTTTTGCGGATAAATTAAATAAAAATATTAAAGAAAATAAATGGGCAAAAGATGAAGATTCTAATCAATATGACTGGAGACATAGAGATATAATTGAACAAATTAATTATTTACATAGTCATTTTGTAGAAATTGAAAATTCTGAAGAAAGGTTTCGTAATCATAAACCTTTACCAATTTCATTTACAAAACTATTAGATTCTGTTTTTCAAAAGGATGTTCATATATTGAGTAGCGCAGGTTATGGGAAAACAAATATTGCTTGTAACATTGCAAAAACATGTATCGAAAAAAATATACCAGCAGTTTTACTATTGGGTTCAAATTTTAGAAACTCAAATCTTCCGCAAAAAACAATAATCGAGCTATTAAGTATTGAAAGAGATTATTCTTTCAAAGAATTTTTGCAAGCGCTCAATACATTAGGATTTACCAAAGGGGTTAAAATTCCAATAATTATTGATGGTCTAAACGAAAGCAATCCTTATAAAGATATTTGGCAGACACACATTTTCGATATAGTACAAGAAACACAAAAATTAGATTATTTATGCTTAATAACTACTTGCAGAGATAGGTATATTAATTCCATATTCGAAAAAGAAAAAGTCACTGACATTGAAAATACTTTTGTTTTAGAAGGATTAACCGAAAAACAAAAACAACTGGCTGTCCCAAAATACTTTGAAAAATATAATATTGTTCCTACTTCATGGAACTTTGATAAGGATTTATTTAAGCATCCACTATTATTAAAGATTTTTTGTGAAGCCAATGAAGGAGCTCGTCATATTAATATTTCAATTGACAATATTTTTCAAAGCTTTGATAAATATTATAATAACATTATAATAAAAGTTACAGATAATGATAGCTTAGCAAAACGAAATATAGATTCGAGGATTTCACAATTGTGTACAAAGCTATGGAATGATAATTCGAGACATATAGGTATTGTTGATTTTGTTTCTATAATTGATCCCCAGAGTGAAAAATTATCTGGAACTTTTGCTATTAAAATTTTAGATGAAGGTTTATGTTTGTTTCAGCGTAATCTTGATGATACTAAAGAAGAAAATATTCAATTTGCCTATGATTTAGTTGCAGGCTACCTTATTGCTTCTAAAGTTCTTTTAGCTGAAGTTAAGACAGTAAATGATTTGGTTGTACATTTTGATGATAATTTACAAAAAAAATTATTTGATGAAAATTTAACGCATCCTCTAGCTGAGGATATTATGATTTCATTATTATATCTATTACCAACTAAATATGATGTTGAGCTGTTTGAAATTTTTGATAACGCAACATCTTTGGAGATATGTTGCAGGAATATTGATTACTACATTAATAATTTTACGGGACAGGAAAAGATAAAAAAAATATTCACGAATACTACTACTGATAATCCTAATTTTAATATTCTTTTAAACAAGCTTTTTGAAAATATTTTTCAAAAAGGAATCTATGGGCTATCCCAATTTGCTTTATCTATATTAATGCCTTTAAGCCAAGTTGAAATAGATATTAACTGGGCGGAAATTATAAGGAAAAATAATACTACATCTTATGATTTATTGTTGATGATTAATAAAACATTACTATATGGCAAAATATCGATTACTGAGGCTGAAGATTTCTTCTGTATTTCCTTTTTAAGCACTGTTTCAACAAATTTAATTCTTCGCGAGCTCGCAACAGAGAATCTTTATTTAATTGGCAGAAATTTTCCTGATCACATTCTTACACTTTTCAAGATATACAATAAATTTCAAGATGTTAATGCAATCGAGTCACTGCTGGCTTCTTTGTGTGGAATAGTTTTGTTTGTTAAGAATGAAGGCTTAACGCTAAAAGTGATGTCTTTCCTAGTTGACGATCTTTTACCGTCATTGAATAATACTCATATAGGAATAATAGACTACATTTTGACAATATCTGAGTTTGCATTAGCAAAATATGGTATTGATTATTCAGCACAATTAAATTTTAATAAATCATTTATTGTGCCTGATTTAAGTACAGATGATAAACAATATTCTCCTTTCAATTCGACCCTTACTGGCGTGGATATGTATGATTTTATTAAGTATCAGATAGCTTATATATCCTCAGATAATTATCATAAGCGTGATACTTTTACCGAAAATGATTCCATTAAAATTGTTCTAAATAGAGTAAAGGAAAAAGGATATGATGAAGATTTGTTTGCTGGTATTAACAAGTCATTCCAGGAAGATGACAGATATCGATATGGGCGGGGTTCAAAGATTAAATTCTATGCAGAAAAGTATCTTTGGCAGTCATATTTTGAATTTGTAGGATATTTGTTTTTAGAAAATAAGCTAAATTCAGATGATGAAAATCGCTATAGATGTTTAGATATATATTTTGATCCTGCTTTTCCTCGGCTACCATCAAGAAATCAAATTATTCCCGAATGTTTTTTTCCTGAAAAAGATGCAGATATTCAAGAATGGATTAATTCTGAAAATCAAAATTTTATTGACAAGTATTATATACACAAAATATTTACAAATGATGATTGGGTTCTTCTTTCAGCTTCCATTAATCAGGAGGGAAAAGAAAATGACACACGTTTTAATCTTTATGCAAACGCATTTTTAATTGAAAATGATAAAATTAATGCTTTCGAAAAAGATATTGATACCGAAGCATACCATTTCGGAAATGGTACTTATTTTTACAATATTTATGCAGGAGAAATAGCTTGGAGTAAATTTATAGAAGACAAAGAAAAATATTTTGATAATGAAAAATATAGTTTAACTGAGCTCGTTTGGGATTATAGATGGAGTAGCTGGTCTAACAATCGATATGAAAATTCAAGTTTTCCTTTTTTAAATGCTAAAATTGCAATCGCAAATAAGTTAGATTTCAGTCTAAAAGACTTATCTTTTTATAATTCAAATAATGAACAAGTAACAAAAATTATGTGGTGTGATTCAGCTTTGCTATATTATATTAGGAAAGATATATTAGAACAGGTTATGAAATCACAGAAAAAGCATATAGTTTGGTGTCAATTCGTATCAAAATATGGAGAGTTTGGTTCATATAATGAAAAAAAGCTGAATCTTTCATTTAAAGATTTGCGTAAGATGATAAATTATAATTTATTAAATAAAGATTAAATCCAAACATCCCTCGCCAAGTAACATAATCGAAATTATACGCATAGCAGCCGCAAACGGAGACTTCCTCCATAATGCCGGTGTTCCCATCCTCTAAAATGCCAGAGCAAAACACCGCCAAAATTCCGTCAGATAGCCATCTGGTGCCTATAATTTGAGATTATGCTAAATGGCTCCCTTGCAATGGGCACAGCCCTTTTGCGCCTTTCCTTTCCAGCTGCTATTGTCACTCTGAGCGTAGCCGAAGAGCCCGCCCACCCATATCTAAGGTTGCAGAAAAATGTTCCTGAAAGTTGTTTAAGTTGTCCAGTGTCTCCAGTCAGCATCCTGCGGTTTTTTCTTGGCAGAATAGGTTTTTAGTTTTCGCAGTATGCTCACTTCCGCCACAGCGCACTGCAGTATTCTGTGCAGGTCAGTCTGCTGCTCCAGCCACAAAATTCCCGTCACAGGAAGAAAAATACTTCAATTTCAGCGGCTAAGGTTTCTAGCGTATTTTCCTCCCGTGCCGAAAATTACCAATGGCAGCATCCTGCTTCTGCACGCCATACAGCAGTATTTACCACCGCGAAGTGGATATATGGTCACAGCAACATTTTTCTGCGAGTCTGTTTACCCGTTTTTCCCGTCGCCCAATTGCCGAACCTTCCAAACCATCCCAGTTCCTCCGGTCTATAGCCGCCATTCACTTTTCGGTTACTCGAGAACCGTCTTTCTCTGCCGTCTATACACCTCCGTCACTGCGCATAGAAGTATGCCGCCAAAAGCCGAAAGCCACGCAGCATACAGCTATTTTTTCCCAAGCATCCCATTTCTTCCCCGACATTACCAGCCGCTGAATTTCCCTTCTTACAAAAGGAAGGAGTCTCCAAAAAATAAAAAAAGCAAAGCAAGTTAGGGGGCTTCCTTCGCCAGCCGCAGTGTGCTGTAAAGGTCTGGCACTCCGTGTTTTTGCCAAAATCTCCACCCTGCGGGTAGTATTTAGCCAAAAAACCTTGACACCACGCCGCGCCCCCTCTTAAAAGGCTTTCTTTTTTTCTTTTTTTTTCGGTTTTTTTCTTCGTTTTCTTTTGAAAATTTTCAGCAGAGCATAAAACTTTTAAAACCAAAGTTATGCTTACACACAACCTACGCACTTACTCAGTGAAAAAAGAAACCCCGGAGAACACTTTATTTATCCTTAATCGTGGCAGAAATGCAGGCAAACCGCTTTTAGAACCATGTCCAAACTGTTTTATTCTCTACCTCAAAAATCCCGAAGAAGTGGAAACCTATTACTGGACATTTTACGCCTTTTGGAAACACGGCTTTTTTCATCCTCACCTTTGCGGCAGCGTCATCGAGATGCTCCGCCTTTGCGACCTCAAAACGCTGATGCGCAATTTCATCCAGCCGGCATTTGTAAAAGCCACCGAAAACCCGGAAATGGTAAATAAAATCAAAGCTACCTGGCAACTGGAGCAGAAAATCCAACAACAGGTGAAAGCCCTCCAGAAACTTCGCCACAGCCTTGTCCAACGTTACTATCTTTCGGTATAAACAAAAGCCTCCCACTCCGGAGGCTTCATTTTGCCATTTAAGTCACTACAACCTATTTATGCAAATATTTTTTCAAAAATTTTATCGCGTATTTTACGAACATCGTTGCCAAAAAACTGCTTACACCACCAACGGCAGCCAAAATAATGGTTTGCAGAATGGTTTCCTTGCCAATGTTCACAAATATAGTAAGAATACTTCCAAAAGCCGTGCTCGCTTTAGTCGGGTTATCCACAAAAAGCATTCTATTTGTCCCCAATGATGGCAGACTGGCTCACGGCACTGGCAATACCACCTGCAATCGCCAGATAACCTGCTATGGTAACTACGGCCGTTGGCAATGCTACCGGAGCGGTTGCCAGCACACTGCTTACCGCTGTTAATACGAGACCAGCATTCCGTAAAATTCTGAAAAACTTCGGTGTAGGCTCCTGCATTCTTTCAATTACTTTTTTCATAACAATTATTTTTTTGGATTAAAAAACGGAATGATTAATATGGGCTTATCTGCCTTTCTTATGGTCAAAAAAACTTCTTTGCCTTCATCTATCGCTTCATACGCTACTTTTATAATCTTTCGCATAGCAGCTTTAGATTGCTGTCCTTTTCCGGAACCATTTCCCAGCATCACCGGCACAATACAGCCTCTGCTTTCTTTCAAAGCTTCATTAAAACAATGAATAAGGATGAGGTCTCTCCCTGGAACATCATTCACAAGCAAATGCTTACCAAATTTTCCACTGTATCTTTTCGTAAGTTCATAAACACCCTCCGGAATACAGGAAATCCCTCTTTGGTTTTCCTTCCATGGCAGCTCTATTGCCTGGCATAAATAACTGCCATTCACCAAAAAATTACCATTTGTCCCTTTCGAAAAATACTGCCGTTCCAGCGTTATATCCAGTCTTTGTTTACTTTCCATTTTAATAATATTTTTTGTTAAATAAAGGGAACGGAAACTCCGTCCCCAATCATCACATTAACCCCCAACAACCTTCACAATTTGCAGCGAGTTAAAAGCACCATTTTTCAGCGGATACATCTGTCCGTTAACTTCCTGGTAAAATTCCACTCCCAAAACAAAGAATAAAGGATGTGTAGAATTAGGCGTTAGGTTGTTTTCCAGCGTTAAAGCTTCAACCTGTTTTTCATCCCAAGGTGTGATAACCCCTTCAGAAATTTTAGCATTAAAAGTCTGATTTTCAAAATCAACTTCCATAGCTCCGGAAAGAATTTTAAAATGTGTAGTTCCTCCCGGTGAAGCAATAGCCGTCTGCGGAACAAACGCTTCCAGACTTACTTTTGCATCGCCGCTTACACGGTCTAAAGTCACAACATACGGTGCAAAGAGGGTAGTTCCCAGTTTTCCGTTAATGTTAAAATCAAAACCCTGCAAAAGTTCTGCCTCGCCGTCAATCACATTTCTTTGCCCTCTCGGATTGGTTTCATCCATCTGAATGACCTTCACCATTTCCTGAGTCAATCGACTTACCATACGGTAATCCGAAGCCTTTAGCAATAGGGCACGGATAGAGTTTCTTAAAACTTTCCCCGCAATTCCCGCACGCCCAAATTCAGAACCGTTTTCTTTCGTTCTTTGGAAAGCCGGATCACTTTTAATTCTGGACGCATCCACGCCACCTTTTTCTCTGGCTAAATAGCCGTCTTTAGATTTGTAGAAAGTTACACCACCAATAGTGCCTTTCAGTTTAATAATACTAGATTGTCTTGCCATTTTTTTTAGTTTTAAAAAATTGATAATAAAAATGATTCTCCTTTATCTCTCTTTCCCTTCGGGAAGGGTTGGGAATGGGGAAGGTTCATTCTCTCAAACCTTGGTGAATTCACACTGCAAAATTTCTTAAAACATAGATGTAGAGCAAGTTTCCTTGCCGTTTCAGACACTTTTTGCCGGATAGTATAGGTGTTTCTGTTTGAGAGTGAAAAAGAATAATTTTACCTTTGCAGCGTCACCGCAGAAGAAGTATAGCAACTTCCAACCATAAGTATGGATAGAGTATGAAAAAACCACCTCAAAGGCTCTGCATTTACCCCAAGGACATAGTAAGAATTACCGGCAAAAGCGAGCGCTTTTCCCGCGACCTCATTCATAGAATCCGCACGGCAATAGGCAAGCAACCTCATCAGTTCATCACCATTGAAGAGTTCTGCCAGTATTCCGGCTTCGATATCGAAAAAGTAAAGGAATTAATCCTTCCAAAAACCAACTAAAATCCCTATCTTTGTAGCACAAAATGAACCAATTCGCTACAAACCAATAGGTGCATATTTCGGTGCGTGCGTTTGAATTGTTATTTACAACTTGCTGTAAAATAATAGGGTTAAGAGTTAGGTGATACTTCCGTATTCTCCACTTCGGAAGATTAAAAAAGAGTTACGCACGTAGCTCTTTTTTTTGTTTTTAGGTTAAAATATCGAAAATTGCCGGTAATTTTGTCGGAAAGAGTACTACATTATGGATAGAAAATACATCACAAAACAATATACGGACGCTAATGGCTATGTTTACGAGGCGGTTGAAAATGACGAACATGGGGTTAGGGTTTATACTTTGGCTAACGGATTGCGTGTGTTTTTGGCTCAAAACTTCGATGCTCCCCGAATTCAAACTTATATCCCGGTTCGGGTGGGGAGTAATGACGATCCCAAGGCCCATACGGGATTGGCGCATTATTTAGAGCACATGATGTTCAAAGGAACCTCGAAGATAGGCAGTGCCGACTGGGAGAAAGAAAAGCCTTTGTTGGAAAAGTTGTCCGAGTTGTTTGAGCAGCATAAGGCGGCTGAAACGATGGAGGAAAAAAAGCAATTGTATAAATCGATTGATGCGGTTTCTCAAGAGGCTGCCGTTTATGCCATTGCCAATGAGTACGACAAATGTGTTTCGTCTTTGGGGGCTACGGGAACCAATGCGCATACGTGGTTGGATGAGACGGTTTATAAGAATACCATTCCGAGTAATGAATTGAAGAAATGGTTGCAGGTTGAAAAAGAACGGTTTTCGGAATTGGTTTTGCGTTTGTTTCACACCGAGCTGGAGAGTGTTTATGAGGAATTTAACCGGGCTCAGGATCATGACGGACGTTTGGTGAACTATGCTTTGATGGAACTGTTGTTTCCCAACCATCCTAATGGTCAGCAGACGACTTTGGGTAAGGCGGAACATTTGAAAAACCCTTCAATGAAGGCGATACATCGTTTTTTTCAGGATTATTATGTTCCAAATAACTATGCGCTTGTTTTGGTTGGGGATTTGGATTTTGAGGAAACGATTCGCATGGTGGAAGACACCTTCGGCGGATTGCCTTACCGTACGATTCCGGAGAGGGTAAGGTTAGAAGAAGCTCCGATGACCAAGGTGGTTTCCCGTACGGTTAAAAGCCCTACGATATGGCGGGTTCAGTTGGCTTGGCGAACGCAGAGTTATGGTTCTCGGGAGGCCATGTTGGCCGATGTGGTGGCGAATCTTTTGTCGAACAGAGGGGAAGCGGGGTTGTTGGATCTTAATGTGAATCAGAAACAGAAACTGCTTTATGCTCAGGCTTTTTCTGTGGCTTTTAAGCAATACGGGTATTTTTCTTCGGTGATGGTGCCGAAGGAACAGCAGACATTTGAGGAGGCGATGGCGCTCTTTTTCGAGGAATTGGAGCGGGTGAAGCGGGGAGATTTTCCGGATTGGTTGATCCCTGCGATTATTGACGATTTCCGCCTGCAGCGGATCAAAGCCCTGGAAACGGCGGATGGTCTGGCTTCTAATCTTTACGATGTGTTTATTAAAGAGCGGACTTGGGCGCAAGAGTTGGCGGAGCTGGATGATTATGCTACCATCACCAAAGAGGAAGTTATGGCGTTTGCGCAACGTTTTTTTGGGGATAATTATGCGGTGGTTTATAAAGAGCAGGGGGAAAATGAGCGTTTAATTCGGGTGGAGAATCCGGGGATTACTCCCGTTAAGATCAATCGGGAGGCTCGTTCGGTATTTTTTGAGGAGCTGTTGGCTTCGGAATCCCTTCCCATCGAGCCTCGCTTTATTGATTATCAAAAGGCGATTGAAACTTCTATTGTCGGAGGCAGGAAACTTAGTTTTGTAGCGAACAAATATAACGGGATTGCTCAGGTTCATTACTTGTTTCCTTTTGGTAATGACCATGATAAGACGTTGTCTTTGGCAACGTTTGTTCTGCAGTATTTGGGTACGGATGTTTATACGACGCAGGCTTTGAAAGAGGCGTTTTACCGTTTGGGGATTACGACGGATTTTAAGACTTCGGGCGATCGGCTTCAGATTTCTCTTTCGGGGTTGGAAGAACGCCTCGGGGAAGGGATGGCGTTGCTGCATCATTGGATGAGTCGTGCCGTGCCGGATCAAGCGGTGTATGACGATTATGTGCAAACGATATTGGAAAGTCGAGCTGCGGCTAAGAAGGATAAGGGGAAAATCATGTCGGCATTGATAAGTTATGCGAAATATGGGGCTTTTTCCCGAACGACGGACGTGCTTTCCAATGAGCGGTTGTTGTCGATGCGCTGTTCGGAGTTGACGGATAAACTGCGGACTTTGTTTGAGTACCCTTATGAATTGTTTTTTTATGGAAGGGATTTGGAGGCCTTCAAGGAGCAGGTGCTTCCTTTTGTTTCGGCTGAAACGCGGCCTTCCCCCGAAGCTCAAACGTATCCGGAGCCGGAAACGAAGGGGCAGGTTTATTTTGTGGACTACGATATGGTTCAGGTGGAAATGGCGAAAGTGGGGCGTGCAGGAGTGATGGAGGTGTCGGATTTTGGGAAGATAAACGTATTCAACGAGTATTTTGGTCAGGGGCTTTCTTCGATTGTTTTTCAGGAGATTCGGGAGAGTAAAAGTTTGGCTTATTCGGCTTATGTTACTTATTCGGCGAATTCGCTCAGGGGTGGCTCGGATTATGTGACTTCTTATATTGGGACTCAGCCGGATAAGCTGTCGGTGGCGGTTGGGGCTTTGGAGGAGCTTCTTGGGGCGATGCCTGAGGTGCCCATGCAGTTCGAGAATGCCCGGGAGACGGTGCTTAAACAGATGGCCTCTACGCGCATTAATCGGACAAATATTTTCTTTAATTATTTGAATTTGAAAAAACTGGGTGTGGATTACGATTTGCGGAAGTCGATTTACGAAGAGGTAGGGGCTTTAACGATGGAAGGATTGGTCGATTTTTACGTGCAGAAGGTGAAACCATTGGAGTATAACGTGGCGGTAATTGGTAAGAGGGCCAACTTGGACGAGGCTTCGCTTTCGCGTTTGGGGGCATTTAGGGAGCTCAAATTGGAGGAAATTTTTGGTTATTAGCAGGTGATTTTTGGGGAGAAGTAGGCTTTGGAGCGATATTCGCTATCTTTGTGTTATGTCTGAACAGGATTTTTTAGAATTGATAGAAGCGGCTCGAGGACGGGACCAAAAGGCGCAAACGAAACTCATCAATACGTTTTGGGTGGATGTGTTTTCTTTTGTGATGAAAAAGGTGCAGGATGAGAATGTGGCAGATGAGCTTACGGTGTCGGTATTTTCCAAGGTGCTTGGCAAGTTGGAGCTTTATGATCCTCATTTTCAGTTTAAGACTTGGGTGCTTACTATTGCACAGAATACGATTATTGATTATTGGCGGCGCAAGAAGAAGGAAAGCGAAGATGTTTCGGGAGGGCTGGATCAGGTTCGGAATCAGTTTGCCCGTTCCCCGGAGGAACTTTTGATTTCCGAGGAAGAACAGTTGCGCATCCAGGAGATTATTGAGTCTATGGAGGTCAATTATCGGGAGATTATTCGTTTGCGTTTTTTTGAGGAAAAAAGCATCAAAGAGATTTCGGAAGTTTTGGGGCTTTCGCTATCCAATACCAAGGTCAGGATTATGCGGGCGAAGAAAGTTTTGGGACAGCTTTTGAAGGAGGGGGATTCTGCCTCGGGAGTTTAGGGCTTTTCGCAGAAAAAATAAATCCTTAATTTTGTCTTCTTTAATGTACGAAATATGAGCGATACAGCACAAAATACCACCACACAAAAACCCAAATGGATTCGCGTGAAGCTTCCTACGGGGAAGAATTATAGGGAATTGAGAGGGTTGGTGGATAAATACAAACTCAATACGATATGCCAAAGTGGAAGTTGTCCCAATATGGGGGAATGTTGGGGGGAAGGAACGGCGACCTTTATGATTTTGGGGAATATCTGCACTCGGAGCTGCGGATTTTGCGGAGTAAAGACGGGGAAACCTTATGAGGTGGATTGGGAGGAGCCGGAAAAGGTGGCGCGTTCGATTAAATTGATGAAGATAAAGCATGCGGTGCTTACTTCGGTGGATCGGGATGATTTGAAGGATATGGGGTCGATTCTTTGGGCGGAAACGGTGAAGGCTGTTCGTCGGATTTCCCCGGGGACAACGATGGAAACACTTATTCCTGATTTTCAGGGGATTCATAAGCACTTGGATCGGGTGGTGGAGGTGGCTCCTGAGGTTATTTCCCATAATATGGAGACGGTTCAGCGTTTGACTCGGGAGGTTCGGATACAGGCCAAATATGAGCGGAGTTTGGAGGTGCTTCATTATTTGAAGCAGGCTGGTCAGCGTCGGACGAAGACGGGGATTATGGTGGGGCTTGGTGAGGAGAAGGATGAGGTTTTCCGTACGATAGAAGAGGTACGGGAGGCTCAGGTTGATGTGATTACGATTGGGCAGTACTTGCAGCCGACGAAAAAGCATTTGCCGGTGAAAAGATTTGTGACGCCGGAAGAATTCGAGGCGTATGGGGAATTTGCCAGGAGTTTGGGCTTCCGCCACGTGGAGAGTTCGCCATTGGTTCGGAGTTCTTATCATGCGGAAAAACATATTCATTAAATTAATGAAAAACGTTAGGGGAACCTAACGTTTTTTGTTTGTAACTTTACTTTATGGGATTACGTTGTGATTTTCTCTTCTTAATTTTTTAATGATTAAAAAAGATGCAGGCAGTACTTATTACGATAGGGGATGAGATTTTATCGGGGAATACGGTGGATACGAATTCCAATTTTATTGCTTCCCAGCTTAAACAGATTGGGGTTTCGATTTGTCAGATTTTTACCATTTCCGACGAGGTGGAAACCATCAAATCGGTTTTGGGGCAGGCTTTGGCTATGGCGGATTTGGTGATTGCCACCGGGGGGCTTGGGCCGACTCGGGATGATAGAACCAAGAAAGCGCTTGGGGAATTTTTTGATTCAGAAATTCGTTTGGACGAAGCGACTTTTAATCATTTGAAAGCTCTTTTGGAAAAGAGAAATCGGGCTTATCTTTTAGATATCAACCGAAATCAGGCGGAAGTTTTGGCGAAGGCGGAGGTGTTTCAAAACGATTATGGTACGGCGCCTTGTCAAATGATTCGGTGGCAGGGCAAGTGGGTGTTTTTTCTTCCGGGGGTGCCTTACGAGGTGAAACCTTTGATGAGGGACAAAATTATTCCTTTTCTTCAGCGTGAAATGAATCTCGACTGTCTTTCGTCCCGTATCGTTTCGGTGGTGGGAATTCCCGAAAGCGAATTAGCGCGTCGTATTGAACCTTGGGAGCTTGCTTTGCCTTCGTCCGTTTCTTTGTCTTATTTGCCGGTGGGCAACCGCATTAAACTTCGGCTGACGGCTTCGGGGAGGTCTGTTCAGCACGTGGAGGCGAACTTGGAGGCTTGTGTGGAAGGGTTGCGACCTTATGTGGAGGGGCATGTTATTTCTTGGGATGGCAATCAGATTCAGGAAATTCTGCGGGATGTTCTTTTGGCTAAAGGGATGAGTTTGTCGGTGGCGGAGAGTTGTACGGGGGGAGAGATTGCTCATTTGATTACCTCGGTGGCGGGAAGTTCGGGGTATTTTAGTGGTGGAGTGGTGGCTTATGAGACGGAAAAGAAAACGTTGCTGTTGGGGGTTAAACCTTCAACAATTGCTTCCTGTAAGGTGGTTTCCGCTGAGGTGGCGGAAGAAATGTGTCGGGGGTGTCAGACGCTTTTTTCGACGGATATTGCCGTTTCCACTACGGGGGTGGCGGGGCCGGGGCCGGATGCTTTTTGTTCCGAGGTGGGGGAAGTGTTTTATACGATCCGAATTCGGGAGATGGAGGTTACCAACCGCTTGTTTATGCCGCATATGGATCGGGAAGATTTTATTTATTTTACATCTCAGAGGGTGTTGCAGGATGTGGTGGATCTTTTGGTGAAAAACTTTTGATGCGGGGGAAGCGTATGTTTGCTTAAAAATACGTAAATTGTGCACCCTGAAGAATCAAAATAGTATTTAGAACGAACAAATCAATTTAATAATGAAAAAAATAACAATGAGTCTGCTTGCCCTTTCGGGAAGCTTGTTGCTGAATTCATGCGGAACGACCAAAACCACCAAAACCACCAAAACGGTCCAAACGGAGACGGAGATGGTAGCGGCAAAAACCACTCCGGTGGTGGAAGAAAATGGGATCACCTTGGAATACATGGATCGGAGTGTGCGTCCTCAGGACGATTTTTTCAGCTATGTGAACGGAAACTGGTACAAAACTACCGAAATTCCTTCGGATAAAGCTTCTTGGGGTTCTTTTAGTAAGTTACGGGAAGATACGGATAATGCTTCTCTTGCCATATTGAATAAGATTCTTTCCGATCGTTTTGAAGACGGCTCCGAAGGTCAGAAGATTCAGGCGCTTTACGGTACGTTTACGGATTGGGATAAACGAAATGCCGATGGTCTGACACCGATTAAAGGCGATTTGGCTAAGATTGACGCAATAAAGACGGTGAAGGATTTGCAGAATTATTTGGTGGGGGCAACCAAAACCCGTGATAATGTATTTTATATGTGGGGGGTTGGTCCGGATATGAAAAATTCGGTGATGAATGCGGTTTATCTTGGAGGTCCGGCACTTGGCTTGGGTCGGGATTATTATCAAAAGCAGAATGAGGCTAATACCAAAACCTTGGCGGAATACACCAAATTTGTTTCGCAATTGTTGACGGTGCTGGGGGACAAGCAAGCCGATAAGACGGCTGGGCAGGTGGTGGCTTTTGAGAAAAAGTTGGCCAACCAGTTACTGACCAATGAAGAGAACCGCGATGCGAACCGTCGTTATAACCCGAGAACCATGCAGGAGTTGAAAGGGCTGGTTAAAACGGTGGATTTACCGTCTTACCTTACTTCTGTTGGCGTTTCGACGGATCGGGTGATTGTGGGGGAGATCAAGTATTATGAGAATTTGGACAAAACCCTTACGGCGGCCAATTTACCTTTGATAAAAAGCTATATGAAATACCACCTTTTGCGGGGTAACTTGGGGAATTTGGATAAAAAAATGGATGAGATTAGTTTTAATTTTTACTCCAAATACCTTCAGGGGCAAAAGGAACAGCGTCCGATGGATAAACGTGGTTTACAGATGATTAATGGGGTTCTTGGGGAGGCTTTCGGTAAGCTTTATGTGGAAAAATATTTCCCGGCAGAGGCCAAGGCGCAAATGGAAACCTATATCGATTATTTGAAAAAGGCGTTTGCTTATCGGATTGATCATTTGGACTGGATGTCTGCCGAAACTAAAAAGAAAGCTCAAGAAAAACTTTCCAAATTTGGGGTTAAGATTGCCTACCCGGATCAATGGAAGGATTATTCCAAATTGCAGCTGACTTCTTCTAAGGACGGCGGTACTCTTTATGGGAATATGCAGAACGTAACGGCTTGGAGCTATCAGAGAAGTTTGGATAAAGTTGGCAAGCCGGTGGATAAGGCCGAATGGGGAATGCCGCCACAGACGGTAAATGCTTATTATAGTGCTTCCAACAACGAAATTGTGTTTCCTGCAGCGATATTGCAGCCTCCGTTCTTTAATTTTAAGGCGGATCCGGCGGTTAATTTTGGAGGAATTGGTGCGGTGATTGGGCACGAGATTTCTCATGGTTTTGATGATGGAGGTTCACGTTTCGATGGGGATGGTAACCTTAAAAACTGGTGGACGGATGCGGACCGCAAGAATTTTGATGCTAAAGTGGAGCAATTGGCGGCTCAATACGACCGCTACGAGCCTGTGCCGGGAAGTTTTGTGAACGGAAAATTCACCAGTGGTGAAAATATTGGCGATTTGGGAGGGGTTGCTGTGGCTTATGAGGCTTTGCAAATGTATCTTCGGGATCATGGTAATCCGGGGCTTATTAGTGGTTTTACGCAGGATCAGCGTTTTTTCCTTAGCTGGGCTACGGTTTGGAGGACGAAATCTACGGATCAGTATGTTCAGAACCAGGTGAAGACGGATCCGCATTCACCGGGGTATTATCGGGCGTTTGCTCCGCTTCTGAACATTGATGCGTTCCATAACGCTTTCGATACTAAGCCGGGAGATAAAATGTATAAAGCTCCGGAAGAGAGAATCAAAATCTGGTAATTGAATGGATTTAATCCGCTTTGAAATTTTATTCAAAGCGGATTTTTTTGTTTGATTTGACTTGACTCCATTGCTAAAAAAAACGATCCAAACATTCCTGTGAAAGTTTAAAAAGTGAGCGAGGGGTTGTTTTTTTTGAAGAAGTTAGAAGAGTCGAACCCCATAAAAACTGTTAAAAAGTTCGCTTTCCGTTCAAATTCCCTTAATTTTGCTTTTATGAAGATTTGTAATCGAAAAACAGTGGCTTTTCTTTTGGCTTCTGCATTGGGTGTTTCTTGTGGGACGCCGCGTAAGGGTAGCGAAGTGGCGAAGCCTTCCTCGGCTTACCAAACTACCTCAGTTGTTCCTTCGGAAGCAGCCAAACCTCAACCTCAGGCTAAGACGGACGTTTTGGCGAATTTAAAATTACCGGAGGTTCGGCGGGAGTTTCGTGCGGCTTGGGTAGCAACGGTGGCCAATATCAACTGGCCTTCCAAGAACACGTTGTCTACGGAGGAGCAGAAGGCGGAAGCGATTGAGATTCTTGATAAGCTGAAAGCGGCCAATTTCAATGCGGTGATTTTTCAAGCGAGACCTTCGGCGGATGCTTTCTACAAGAGTGATCTTGAACCTTGGTCGTATTTTCTTACCGGCGAGGTGGGAAGGGCGCCCTATCCTTACTATGATCCGTTGGCGTTCTGGATTGAGCAGGCGCATTTGAGGGGGATGGAGCTTCACGTTTGGTTGAACCCTTACCGTGCGCACCATACGTCGGGCGGGGCGGTTACGGAACAGAGCATGGCTAAGAAGATGGGGGAGGCGACTTACAAGCTGCGTAACGGGATGTACTGGATGGATCCTTCCGATGCTAAGGTTCAGGATCATGCTTCGGCGGTTATTCGGGATTTGGTGAGGCGTTACGATATTGATGCGGTTCATATTGACGATTATTTTTATCCGTATAAGGAGTATAATGGCGGTCGGGATTTTCCCGATACGCGGACTTGGGAGGTTTATTCCAAATCTGGCGGAACTTTATCTCGGGCAGATTGGCGTCGGGCGAATGTCAATAAGTTTATTAAGAGGATTCATGAGGAGATTAAAGCGGAAAAACCCTACGTTAAGTTTGGGATTTCTCCGTTTGGGATTTGGAAATCGGGATATCCTCAGGGGACGACGGGGCTTTCGCAGTACGATGAGCTTTATGCGGATGCTAAGCTTTGGCTGAATGAGGGGTGGTGCGATTATTATTCGCCTCAATTGTATTGGAAGGAAGGTGGTGGACAGAGTTTTTCGGCTTTGCTAAAGTGGTGGCAGCAGGAAAATTATAAGAATGTTCACCTTTGGCCGGGACTTAATACGGTGGGAATTCGCGGGGTGTCGGATAAGACGGCGGAAATTGTGGGGCAAATTCAAACGACGCGGGAGTTGGTGCCTCGCAGTTGTGGGGCGGTTCATTACAGTATGGACGGCATTTCTAAAAATCCGTCGATGTTTGCGGCATTGCAGGAGCTTTATAAGGAGAAAGCTTTGGTGCCAGCCAGTCCCTGGATTAAGACATCAGCGGTTTTGAAGCCTGAGATTACAGCGAAAAAACAAGGGGCTTCCGTTCATGTTTCGTGGCTTTCGAGGGATGAAGCACAGGTGAGGCATTGGATTCTTTATGCGCAATACGGAACACACTGGGAGACGGAGTTGTTGGATCGGGTGGTGGACACACGGTTGTTGCCGATGACTAAATCGGGGCAAACGCTTAAGGTGGTAGCGCTTAGGGCGGTAGACCGACTTTCCAACGAAAGCGACTATGCGGCGTTAAAAGTTTCTAACTAACAGGGTTTGTCATTGCTTTATTTTTGGCTGGAAGTTTATTTATGGTATAAAATCTTTTTTATTCGGATATTATTTGTACCTTGCGGCCGTTATTTAAAAAGAAATCAATTAATGTTCTGCGTTTGTTGACTTTCCTATTTATTTAATTTCAACAAACATTTTTATTATGAACATTTTTATTTCAAATCTCAACTACTCTACGGTTGAGTCCGAGCTTCAAGCGTTGTTCGAGAATTACGGTGATGTGCAATCTGCAAAGATTATTATGGATAGGGAAACCGGTCGTAGCCGTGGGTTTGGTTTTGTGGAGATGCCCAGCAATAGCGAGGCTAACCGTGCGATAGAGGAGCTTAATCAGCAGGAGTTTAAGCAGAAAGTGCTTAACGTGTCCGAAGCTAGGCCGCGGGAAGAAAGACCGAGAACTTTTGGTTATTCGGGATTTCGTGGAGAGCGAAGAGGCTAATGTTTGGCGATAAATCTTAAGGCTTTCGGGCTGGCTGGATAAAATAAAAAACTTCAGAAATTATTTCTGAAGTTTTTTTGTTTTTTACCCTCGTTTCACTACTGAGGAGAGTTAAATTCACTGATAAAATGGAGTTTGATATTAGGGAATTTTTCCTGAGTCATGTGAATGGTGAAGGAGGAATCCGCCAAAAAGACCAGTTGGTTGTATTTGTCTCGGGCGAGAAACCTTTGCTTTAATTTTGCAAATTCTTTGAATTCTTCTGACTTTTCGTCGGCTTCTACCCAGCAGGCTTTGTGGATGGAAAGCGGTTCGTAAGAGCATTTGGCTCCGTATTCGTGCTCCAATCGGTATTGGATAACCTCGTATTGGAGGGCGCCTACGGTTCCGATGATTTTTCTTCCGTTCATTTCCAGGGTGAAGAGCTGGGCAACGCCTTCGTCCATGAGTTGGTCGATGCCTTTGGCCAGTTGTTTTGCTTTCAGAGGATCGTCGTTATTGATGTAGCGGAAATGTTCGGGGGAAAAGTTCGGGATGCCTTTGAAGTTTAGTTTTTCGCCGGCGGTAAGGGTGTCTCCAATTCGGAAGTTCCCCGTATCGTGAAGGCCGACAATATCGCCGGGGAAACTTTCGTCCACGACTTCTTTTTTGTCTGCAAAAAAGGCATTGGGAGAGGCAAATTTCATTTTTTTGCCTTCTCTTACCAGCAGGTAGTTTTCGTTTCTTTTGAAGGTTCCCGAAACAATTTTAACAAAGGCAAGGCGGTCGCGGTGTTTGGGATCCATGTTGGCATGAATTTTAAAAACAAAACCGGTGAAGTTTTTTTCATCGGGTTTTACCTCACGCACGTCAGAGGCTTTGGGCTGGGGCATTGGAGCGATTTCGATAAAGGCGTCGAGCAGCTCTCTTACCCCGAAATTATTAAGTGCCGAACCAAAGAAAACCGGTTGGAGTTTGCCATCCATGTAGTCCTGACGGTTAAATTCAGGGTAGATGGTTTCGACCAGTTCCAGTTCTTCCCGAAGTGTGGCGGAGGCTTTTTCGCCGAGAAGTTTATCGACTTCGGGCGATTGAAGGTCGTCGATTTTGACGGATTGTCCTACTTTTTGTTTTTTTTCTTCCAAGAAGAATTCGATGTTCTTTTCCCAAAGGTTATAAATGCCTTGAAAGTCGCTTCCCATACCGATCGGCAGGGATAGCGGAGTAACGGTAAGTCCCAGTTTTTGTTCCACTTCGTCGAGCAGGTCAAAGGCGTCTTTTCCTTCTCGGTCCAGTTTGTTGATGAATACCAACATCGGGATGTTTCGCATACGGCAGACCTGAACCAACTTTTCGGTTTGTTCTTCCACCCCTTTTGCGACGTCAATCACTACGATTACTGAATCAACCGCCGTGAGCGTGCGGTAGGTGTCTTCTGCAAAGTCTTTGTGCCCCGGGGTATCCAGGATATTAATTTTATACCCCTTGTATTCAAAAGCCAAGACCGAGGTAGCCACGGAGATTCCTCTTTGTCTTTCGATTTCCATGAAGTCGGAGGTGGCGCCTTTTTTTATTTTGTTGGATTTTACGGCACCAGCTTCCTGAATGGCTCCCCCAAAGAGAAGGAGTTTTTCGGTAAGGGTGGTTTTCCCGGCATCGGGGTGAGAGATGATGCCGAAAGTTTTACGTTTCTGTATTTCTTTTAATAAATCGGACATAGCAAAGTTTATGGGCGCAAAAATCGTGATTTTTACCGAGATTAAAAAACGGGGCAGGTTTTGTTTTTTTATATCTTTGCCTTCGTTACATTTAGTTGCATGAACAAATCAAAACATCGGCCGTTGCCTCGTTATACGTTTGGCTGGTTGGAAGGGCTGGTTCTTTTCGGAGGGGCATTTGTGCCTGCTTTGGGCTTTTCGTTTGTGGAGGCTTTGAGCTTAATGGTTTTCCATCGTTCGGTTCAGTATAATGATTATTTCGTGATTCTGAGTACTTTGGCCATGTGGATCGGAGCGATTGGGGCTTTTGATTACTTTGTTTGCCGTAAGCAGACGGGGCAGCGGCTGAGGTTTAATTTTTCTACCCGTAATTTTTCCACGTACGCCATGATTTTTCCGATGATGTTCGGGATGATGCTGGTTTCGGAGTTTGTAACGACGCTCATTCCCACGCAGGGGCTTTTCTTTGGCAGGATGTACGCTTTTTTTTCCCAATTAATGGCTCAGATTTCGGGAAGCCCTTTGAGGATGGTCGTGCTGGCGGTGATTGTTGCTCCTATTTTTGAAGAAATGGTTTTTCGGGGTATTATTCAGAAAGGGCTTATCAATAAAGGGATGAATCCTCGGCGGGCGATTGGGATTGCGGCGTTGATTTTTGGTTTGGTTCACGGGAATCCGTGGCAATTGGTCGGAGCCGTGCTTTTGGGGTATGTGTTGGGATTGGTTTATTACAAGACTAAATCTTTATTAATGCCTATTTTGCTTCATGCCTTTAATAATGGAGTGGCGGTGGCTTTGCTTATGGTTGGGGATTCGGAACGTTTTTCGGATAGCTTTGGACTTTCGCGGTATGTAATTTTAGGGGCGGGGCTTTTAATTTTTGCGGTATTTTATTATTTATTCATTTATAAATTTGATATTCATCATTCAGACTCATGACGGAATTATTGGTAGCGACGCATAATGCGCACAAAAAAGAGGAAATCCAGCAGATGTTGGGCGAAGGTTTTTGGGTTCGGTCTCTTGCGGACTACGATTTGCATGAAGAAATCGTGGAAGACGGAAATACGTTTAGCGAAAATGCTAAAATTAAGGCCAAATATTGTTTTGAGAAGACAGGGATTCCGAGTTTGGGGGACGATTCCGGTTTGGTGGTGGAAGCTTTGGATGGGCGTCCCGGGATTTTTTCGGCGCGTTATGCCGGGGATCATGATTTCGGTAAGAATATTGCCAAAGTGTTGGAGGAGATGAATGGGAAGACAAATCGGCGGGCTTATTTTGTGACGGTACTTTGTTATTATTCCGAGGCGGGTGCTTCTTATTTTGAAGGGCGGGTTTATGGGAATTTGTTGGCTGAAAACAAAGGGCATAAGGGCTTTGGGTACGATCCGATTTTTGTTCCTGAAGGGCACGAGATTACCTTTGCGCAGATGGAAGCCGAAGAGAAAAATCAGATCAGCCACCGGCGTCGGGCGATGGATGATTTCTTGATGTTTTTGGCTTCAAAGGAGTCCGAAAAATAAAGATAGCGGTCGGCTTCTATTCTTAATTTGTTACCTTTGCGTTATTGTTTAATGGATTAAATATTAGTTTATTGGGAACTTATCTTACGATTTTGGGGTTTAATTCGGCTATACCGACGGTTAATTCTTCACCGACGGCTCAGTTGTTGGAGATGGAAGAGCGTCATTTTCTCATCGATTGCGGGGAGGGGACGCAGGTTCAGCTTCGTAAGGCAAAAGCCCGTTTTTCTAAGATTAACCATATTTTTATTTCGCATCTTCATGGGGATCATTGTTTCGGTTTGCCGGGGCTGATTGCCAGTTTTCGTTTGTTGGGTCGGGAAACGCCGCTTCATGTTTACGGGCCCAAGGGAATTAAGGAAATGCTGGAAACGATTTTTCGTTTGACTGAAACGCATCAGGGGTTTGAGGTGGTTTACCACGAGTTGGACAAGACTTATTCGGAGAAAATATACGAAGACAAGAGGGTTGAGGTTTATACGATTCCTTTGGATCATCGGATTTATTGCAACGGGTATCTTTTTCGGGAAAAGCCTAAGGAGAGGCATTTGAATATGGAGGAGATAACCAAGTATCCGGAAATTCAGGTTTGCGATTATCAGCATTTGAAAAACGGAAAAGATTTTGTTCTCAGCGACGGCTATGTGCTAAAGAATGAGCATTTAACGCATCCGGCTTCGCCGTCGGTTTCTTATGCTTTTTGCAGTGATACGCGGTATTTGGAATCGGTGGTTCCCATCATCCGGGAGGTGGATGTTTTGTATCATGAGTCTACTTTTTTACACGATTTAAAAGAAATGGCAGACTATACGGGGCATACTACGGCATTAGAGGCGGCGCGCATTGCGAAGCAGGCGCAGGTCGGGAAATTGATTTTGGGGCATTTTTCCAATCGTTATTCGGATCTTTCGGTATTTACGGAGGAGGCTCGGCGTGTTTTTCCCAACACGGTTTTGCCGGTTCAATTGGAGCCGGTTCGTATAGGTTAGTTTTCTATTTCTCATGACTTTAACGGAGCTAAAGGATTTTTTGGACGAGAAAGCGGATTGTTATAATCATCCGGATTTTATTTTGGAGGATCCGATTCAAATTCCTCATCGTTTTTCGTTGCGGCAGGACGTAGAGATTTCGGCTTTTCTTACGGCGACTATTGCGTGGGGTAACCGCAAATCCATTATTAAGTCTGCGGAGAAGCTGTTGGATTACATGGGGCATTCGCCTTATGATTTTGTTGTTCATTCCCGCGAGTCCGACTGGGCTTTTTTTGAGGGGAAGCCTCTTCACCGAACGTTTAATGGGGATGATTTGGCTCAGTTTATCCGAAATCTTCAGCGGCTTTACTCGGCTCAGGAAAGTTTGGAAGCGTATTTTCTTCTTCAGGAAGGGGAGGTGAATTTTTACCATTCGCTGCATCGTTTTAGGGAAGCTTTTCTCGGGGGGGAGCCGCACCGCTGCGCTAAGCATGTTAGTTCTACGTATAAGAATGCTTCGGCTAAACGCCTGATGATGTTTTTGCGTTGGATGGTTCGTCGGGATCGTCGTGGGGTGGATTTTGGCTTATGGCAAAGGCTTGATCCGAAATATTTATCGGTTCCTTTGGATGTCCATACGGGCACTATTTCCCGCAAGCTGAACCTCATCCGCCGTAAACAAAACGATTGGAAAACGGTGGAGGAGTTGGATGAGGTTTTGCGCAAAATGGACGCTTCAGACCCGGCAAAATACGATTTTGCCTTGTTTGGACTTGGGGTGAGCGGGATGTTTTAGAGCTCTCTTTGCGTGTTGTTTTTTAGCACTTCTTCTACGGTTAAGAAATCTTCGTTGTTGTCGGAAAGGAGAATCAGCGAGTCTCCAGCCTGGATTTTGGTGGCTCCGTTAGGGGCGAAGAAGTGGTCGTCCCTCTGTACCAAAGCGATGAAGGCTTCTTTGGGCAGGTGCAGATCCACGACTTTTTTGTCTACCGCGGCGTAATCGGGATTTATTTTCAAACGTCTGAATTTAGATTTAGGTTGGTAAGGCACGAGGTTTTCTTCCGTTGATACAGGGGCTTCGCCTTCCGAATCGTTTTCGGGGATGGCCACGTTCAGCCATTTGGCCACGACGGGAATGGTGGTGCCTTGCAGTAGGACGGAGGTCAACGAAATGAAAAATACGATGTTAAAAATCATATTGGCTTTTTCTACGCCGGCGATCAGGGGATAGGTCGCAAAAACGATAGGAACGGCTCCCCGAAGTCCGACCCAGGAAATGTAGAGCCTGCGGCGGTTTTTCATTTTGAAGAAGGCGGTGCTGAGAAACACACTGACGGGTCTGGCTATGAAAATCAAAACGAACGAAATGATAAGACCGATGCCTACAACAGGAAGAATTTGGCTTGGGAAAACCAAAAGTCCTAAGGTAAGGAAGAGGATAATCTGCATCAGCCAAGCGAAACCGTCGTACATTTTGATGATGGAATTTTTATGGATGATATCTTGGTTTCCGAGATAAACGGCGCAGATGTAGATGGCAAGGAAGCCGTTGCCACCCAAGCGGTCTGTGGCCGAAAAGGTAATGAACATCAGGGCAATCACCAATACGGGGTAGAGGCCTTCATAGCCTAACTCGATGCGGTTGATGATTAATTTGCTCAGCTTTCCGAAACCAAACCCCAAAATGGCTCCGAAGACCATTTGTTGTAGAAAGACGGAAATCATGGAGGCTGGGTTCTGATCGGGATTAACCACCAAAGCGGTAAAGAGAATCGTCAGGACGTAAGCCATAGGGTCGTTACTTCCACTTTCCAGTTCGAGAGTGGGCTTCAGATTGCTTCGGAGATTGAGGTTGTTGGAACGCAAAATCGAAAATACGGCGGCGGCATCCGTGGAAGAAACAATGGAGCCGAGCAAAAGGCTTTCGTAAATGGTGAAATCGGTCAGGTAATAGACGAAAAGCCCCAAGGTAAATGCTGTGAGAAATACGCCCAGAGTGGAAAGCACCATCCCTTGTCCCAAAATGGGTTTTACGGACTTCCAGTTGGTGTCTAACCCTCCTGAAAACAAGATGAAATTGAGCGAAACAATTCCGATGAATTGCGTGAGCTTGGGGTCGTTAAAGTGAATGCCACCCAAACCTTCCGAGCCGGCTAACATGCCAATTAGGAGGAAAATGATAAGGGTGGGAACCCCAAATTTATAGGCTCTGTTTCCAAAATAAACACTGACGAATAATAATATTGATCCTATGAGTAAGAAACTCTCGGTGGTTAAATTCATGAAAAAATGCGATTTCTGCAAAAATACAATTTTTCGCCGATTAGAAACGAGGCAGGCAAAGATTTGAGGAGTGCTAAAGAGAGGTGATGGAAGAAAAAGGTTTAGTTTTGGAACCGAAGTGTAAAAATAAGAAACTGTAAATCAGTTTTTAACGGATGGTGTAGTGAAAAAAAAAGATTTTTTTTTGCAGGAAATAAAAAAGTGCCTATATTTGCACCACCGAAAAGGAACGAAAGTCTTCGAGGCTTTTATTTCAGGTAGGATCCGGTAGTTCAGTTGGTTAGAATGCCGCCCTGTCACGGCGGAGGTCGCGGGTTCGAGTCCCGTCCGGATCGCAAAAAAGTCGCTAAAAAGCGACTTTTTTTATTTGGACTTCTTTTTTCTTTGTTAAGTAACAATAAAGCTTAGGTTTTCCCCATTTAAATGCAGTGCTGTTTTGGTGTTGTTTGTAAATAAGCTTCCTGTTCCCAGTCCTTGAGGTAGCGGGCTTTGTTTCGTGTAAGTGTATTGTGCGATGGCATTGAGGCCGACATTGCTCTCTAATGCAGAGGTAATCCACCAGTCGGAGCCTTGCTTTTCGGCGGAGTAAATCCATTCGTCGGTGCCGGAGAAACCTCCTACTAAGGCGGGTTTTAAGATGATGTATTGCGGTTGAATGTGGCTAATGAGTTTTTCTTTGTCTTCGGGGGAGTGGATACCGATGAGTTCTTCGTCTAAGGCGATGGGGGTAGGAGTATTTTGGCAAAGTTCAGCCATGGTGTCGGCTTGCCCGGCTTTGATGGGTTGTTCAATGGAGTGGATTTCGAGTTGGGCGAGTTGTTCTAAAACCTTGGGGGCTTGGATTGGTGAGAACGCTCCATTGGCATCGACCCGAAGCTCCAGTTCGTTGGCAGGGAATTCATTCCGCAGATTTTTAAGAATTTGGTGTTCTTCTTCCCATCTTACTCCGATTTTTAGTTTGATGCATCGGAATCCCACGTTTAATTTTTCTTTAATTTGGCTTTTCATGAAGTCCGGAGAGCCCATCCAGATTAGCCCGTTGATTTTAATGGCGTCTTTTCCTTCCGTGAAACGGCTTGGGAAGTAGAGGTTTTTGCCGTGTTTTAGGTTTAGAATGGCTTGTTCGTAGCCGAACCATAAAGAGGGAAATGGGCGTAGTTCTTCTTTTAGACGCTCTGGGGCTTCGTTAATGTGGTTGCAGAGCCATTGCAATCGGTCTTCATAATGGGGCAGGTCGTCCGCGCTGAGACCTCTGAATAAGGCGCATTCGCCAATCCCGTAGCGGTCGTTTTCGGAAACCTCCAAAAAATAAGTTTCTTTTGTGTGCAGAACGCCGCGGGAAGTTCCTCCCGGGATTTTAAAGTTGAGGGTATAGGGGCGATAAGTTGCTTTCATAAAAAAAAGTCAGAGGAGGTCTCCTCTGACCGGGTTTAGGTTTGTGGTATTTTTTTATCGTTAATCCTTTATGGCATCCATGCGCATGAATTCTTCGGCTTTTTCTACCATTTCCACGCTGCCGCAGAAGAAAGGAACGCGCTGGTGAAGCTCGGTGGGTTCAATCTCCATGATTCTTCGGAAGCCGTCGGAGGCTTTACCGCCGGCTTGTTCTGCCAAGAAAGCCATGGGGTTGCATTCGTACAAAAGCCTTAGTTTTCCGTTAGGAGCATTGGCGTAGGACGGGTACATATAGATGCCGCCTTTAATCATGTTTCGGTGGAAATCGGAGCATAGCGAACCGATGTATCTTGAGGTGTAAGGACGGTCGCCTTCCATCATTTGGCAGTATTTCAGGTAGTTTTTAACCCCTTGGGGGAATTTGATGTAATTTCCTTCGTTGATGGAGTATATTTTTCCTTTTTTAGGGAATTTCATGTTAGGGTGGGACAGGTAATAGGTGCCCAGGCTCGGATCCAAAGTGAAGCCGTTAACGCCGTTTCCGGTGGTGTAAACAATCATGGTGGAAGAACCGTAAACCACATATCCTGCTGCCACCTGATTAACTCCTTTTTGTAGGAAGTCTTTCATTTCCACGGGGCTTCCGGGCTCGGTTACTCTTCGGTAGATGGAAAAAATGGTTCCCACGGAAACATTGACGTCGATATTGGAGGAGCCGTCCAAAGGATCGATAAGGACGACGTATTTGCTCAAGTGGCCGTTGTTTCCGCTTTGGATTTCGATGTAATCGTCGCTTTCTTCGGAGGCGATACCACAGACCACCTCGCGTTGGGATAGTGCGGTGATGAAAATCTCATTGGCCAGTACGTCCAGCTTTTGTTGGTCTTCTCCTTGGACGTTGGTGTGGCCTGCGCCTCCCAAAATGTCGGCTATGCCGGCCTTGTTTACTTCGCGGTTAACGACTTTTGAGGCGAGCCGTATGGCGCTGAGCAGTCGGGAAAGTTCTCCGGTAGAGTACTGAAAATCATCTTGTTTCTCGATAATAAATTCGCCTAAAGTTTGTAGTGCCTGATCTCCCATTTTTGGTAATTTTCTTTTCCCGTAAATTTCGGAAAATTATTTTAAATCTTCCCTATCGGTATCGGGAAATGATGCAAATCATAAATTGAAAGGCTTTTTTGAGGCTTGGTTTTTTCAATTAATGATAAATTAATACTTTTGAGAATTATTTTCGCGGGAAGCAGAAAACTTGTGGAAGTAAAATCATTAAACCCACCTTTTAGATGAAAGTATACAAATTCGGGGGAGCTTCGGTGAAAGACGCTCAAAGTGTGCGAAACGTTTTGACGGTTTTGAGCAGTCAGGGGTTTGAAGAATGCCTGTTGGTGGTTTCGGCGATGGGAAAAACCACCAATGCCTTGGAAAAGGTAGTAGAGATATATTTTAAAAATGAAAATCCTCAGGCGGCGCTTCGGGAGGTGAAGCAGATGCATAAGGAAATTGCCGAATCGCTTTTTCCCCAGGGGCATTCGGTGTTTGATGAGATTTCGCTTTTTTTTGATGATATTGAGTCTTTTTTGCGGCGGAACAAGTCGCCTAATTATAATTTTGTTTATGATCAGGTGGTGGCCTGCGGGGAGTTGATTTCCTCCAAAATACTGAGTGAATTTTTGACGCTTGAAGGTCTAACTAACCAATGGTTGGATGCAAGGGATTTTATTAAAACCGATGCGACTTACCGTGAGGGGCAGGTGGATTGGGGCGAAACGGAAAAAAAGATCGCTTCCTTGGATCGGAATAAAAGCTATGTTACCCAAGGGTTTATCGGTTCCGATGACAATAACTTTACGGTAACCTTGGGGCGTGAAGGCTCGGATTATTCGGCGGCGATTTTTGCCTACTGCCTTGAGGCGGAGGCCATGACGATATGGAAGGATGTTCCCGGGGTAATGACGGGGGATCCCCGAAAATTCAGTGGGGTGAAGCTGTTGAAACATATTTCTTACGAAGAGGCTATAGAAATGGCTTATTATGGGGCTTCGGTGATTCATCCTAAGACGCTTCAACCTTTAAAGCAGAAAAACATTCCTTTTTTTGTGAAATCCTTTCTTTCTCCGCAGGAGCCGGGAACCAAAGTGGGGATTTCCGAACAAAACGAATATACGGAGAGCTATATTCTTAAGGAAGGGCAGGTGTTGATGCGTATTTCCACCAAAGATTTTTCCTTTATAGCGGAGGAGCACCTTAGTCTTATTTTCACGGCTTTGGCTAAATTCAGAATTAAAATATCGCTGATGCAGAATTCGGCGATTTCTTTGGCGCTTTGCCTGGAGGACAAATATCAAAACATTGAGAATTTGCGAAACGAGCTCTGTGGTAATTTTGCCGTGGAAATCACCAAGGAGGTTTCGCTTTATACCATAAGGAATGCGGACGTAAAGGATTTGGATCGGTTGTATAGTGGGAAGAAGGTGCTTTTGGAGCAGCTTTCCAAGAATACGGTTCAGATGGTTATTCAATAAAAAACAAGAGAAACGATGGGACTCGTCACTAAAGAGGATTTAATAAAAGCAACGGGGCTTTCCAAGATGGGCTTGCTGAAGGTTCCGTTGGCAGGAGCGATGATGAAGCTGGCTAAATTGGATGCGGTCAATAAGCTTTATGATAAGATAAAAGATAAGAAAGGCGCCGATTTTTTCGAGGCATTTTTAAAGGAGCGAAAACTCAAGTATATCGTTTTTGAAGAGGATTTGGCTCGTATCCCCAAAAGCGGACCGTTTATTTTGGTTTCCAATCATCCGTTGGGGGCGATAGACGGGATTTTGATGACGAAGATTCTGAGCGAAATCCGACCGGATTTTAAGGTGATGGGCAATTTTCTTTTGGAAAAAATTGAACCGATGAAGCCTTATGTGCTTTCGGTTAATCCGTTTGAAGGACGAAAGGAGGCGTACAGCAGTACCTCCGGAATGCGAGAAACGCTTAAGCATTTGCAAGAAGGCGGCTGTGTGGGGATTTTTCCGGCGGGGGAGGTTTCCAATACCAATAACGAATGGGGAGAGGTAAGGGATAAAAAATGGCAGAAGCCGGTGCTTAAACTTATCAAAAAGGCAAAAGTACCGGTGGTGCCGATGTATTTTCATGCCAAAAACAGTGCTTTATTTTACCAAATGGCTAAACTTCATCCGGATTTGCAGACGTTGATGTTGCCTTCGGAGATGCTGCGTAAGCGGGAAAATCCGATTCGGATTCGTATAGGCAAGCCCGTTACTCCGAAAGTCATTGGGGAACAGGAATCGGTGGAGGAATTGGGCGAGTTTCTTTGCGGAAAGATTCAGATGTTGAAGAATTATTACGAGCGTCGCAAATCGTTGCCGGAAAAGCTCAACTTGCCTAATCTCAAACTGAGTTTGCCTCTCTTGAAAGAGGGCAATGTGGTGGCTAATATCATTGACGAAACCCCACGGGAAGACATGGAGGCCGAGATCGAAAAACTGTATGCGGCGGATAAAATGCTTTTCAGAAACGGGGATTACGAAGTTTTCTTTGCCGAGTACCACGAGATTCCGTCTATTATTCGGGAAATCGGAAGGCAAAGGGAGATGACTTTTCGGGAAGTGGGCGAGGGAAGCAACCTTCCGTTTGATTTGGATGAATACGATCCGCACTATCATCATTTGTTTCTTTGGGATCGGGCGGCGAAGACCCTTGCGGGGGCTTACCGTATGGCTTTGGGAAAAAAGGTGCTTAAAAGCCATGGGATTTCGGGGTTTTATACGGCGTCTTTGTTTGAGTTCGACCCGGAGCTTCAACCTTTTTTTAAGAAGGTGATCGAGATGGGGCGGGCCTATATATGGAAGGAGTATCAGCAGAAGCCTTTGCCTTTGTTTTTGCTTTGGCGGGGGATTGTGCATGTTTGCTTGCGGAATCCGGATCATAAGTTTTTGATGGGAGGAGTGAGCATTAGTAACAAATTTTCGGAGTTCAGTAAATCGCTGATGATCGAATTCATGCGTTCGCACTACTACGATGCGGCGGTGGCGCAGTACGTTCACCCGAGAAACGAATATAAAGTGAAGCTCAACGAGCGGGATAAGAGCTTCTTTTTGGATGAAGTGCAGTCGGATCTCAATAAAATGGATAAGATTATTGATGACTTGGAGCCGGAGATGCGTATGCCTGTTCTGATAAAGAAGTATATTAAGCAAAATGCTAAAGTGATTGCTTTTAATGTGGATCCGGGCTTTAATGATGCGATTGATGGTTTGATGTATATTCGCATTAGCGATCTTCCGGAGAGTACTATTACGCCTGTTTTGGAGGAGATGGGGGAGCTGATTAAACAAGAAAGTGAAAAAAAATAACTTTGATAATCAGTTTGTTGTTATTTTTTTTGAAAAAAATAGTTCCAAAGACTTGCGTCGTATAGAAAAAGGTTGTACTTTTGCAACATCAATTAAGGAAATGGTTTCTTAGCTCAGTTGGTAGAGCAACGGACTGAAAATCCGTGTGTCCCTGGTTCGATTCCTGGAGAAACCACTTTAAGGAAGAGTTTTAATTCTTCTAAAATTTTGAAGCCCCTTTTAGGGGCTTTTTTTATGCTCTTGTTTTAAGGCTTTTCCTGAACTTTCTTTTTTGTGGAGGACCATCAGGTGGGTTTGGCATTAGTAAAACTATTTTCCGAAAAATTTTATAAATTTCAGAGGTTTAATCTTTAACCGAAAGAGGATGTTAAAGCAAAACATGGCCGATGAAGTTTAAGGTTTATTTTATATTTATTTTTAGTATGGTATCTTGCCTTGAAGTGGATTGCAATAGGCTCAGAGAGGTGTATTCGGAAGAAGAATGTTTAATTGTCATAGAAAAGCCACCGAAACCATCGACTTGGTTTCATGCTGAAGGGATAAATCCGATGACCAATAAACCTTGCGAATGTAAAAGCGCAAATAGGTGGTGGAGTTTGTACAGCAGCGAAATACAGCAAGGCGATACGATCTTTAAAAAGCGAGGCGAATTATCTTTCAATATTCATAAAAAGGATACGGTTATTACACACTATTGGGAATGTAATGGTAAGGTTGATGGATGGAGAAAAACCGACTGAAAATCAAATTAAATTGTCACAATAGGTAAACATGAGCAAAACAGCAAAAATTATATTGGTAATAGCCTTGCTTCCGCCATTTATATTTATGGGGTATTATTTTTTTAGTGGCGTTTTCGATAATAAAACAAGAAAAGATTATTTCATAGAGGATAGAAGAATGTTAGCGTTTAATTTTAAAATTGATACAATATTTGAAGATAAAAATAATCGTTATGTAGTCACCATGAAAGGAAAAAGTAAAAATGATATAGCAAGGTCTGAAGGGGGCTGGGAAAATTTCTTTAAAGTAAATGATTCCATAGTAAAGGAAAAAGATTCGCTAAAAATTTATATTTACAGAAATAGTAAACTGGACACTGTTTTAGATTATAATGCTGTTAGTATTAGGTAAGGAGGTTTGCCAAGGTAACCAATGGAGAAGGGTGAAATAGAAAATAATAAAAAATGAAATGAGAATGGAAAGAGGAGCCAAAATAATGAGTATACTTTTCTTTTTTCTGTTTATAGTCTCTTGTAGTTCGGATTACAAAAAGGAATATAAAAGTAAGGAAGATCCTGACAATAGCTTTATAGTTGAGACATTTGATAATAGGAGTAAAATGATAACATCAATGGCTTATCGGAATAAAATAACCGATTCTTTATACTTCCTAAGGGTAAATGATGAATTTTATCAGTGTGATAGAACTTTTTTGAAACAGAGTACAGTAAAAAATGCTCAATTTTCAACGGTTAAAGAGTATAGAATTCCAAGAACGCTCAATGCAGCTCATGACAGACTTATTATAAAAAGAGAGGGGGATGCATTTGTTACCATCAATAACATGAGTGGTGATGGGACGGTTTATTTAAAATATTTTTATGATAAAGAGTATAAGATATTAAAGATTGAAACGATGGGAGTGGTGTATCAGTAGGAGTTAGGTAGGCTGAACAACAAGGGTTGGGGATTTAATGCCATTGGCCTGAGAGGAAGAAGGGGGATGGGTTGGGGCTGAAAATAGGAACTAATGATTTTCCATTTTGGAAAGAACTTCGGAGCAATTGGCTTCGATGGTTTTGCAAATATCGGTGATGGCTACGGCGGTTTTATTTTCGGAGAACGGTTCGCCGTAGAGATTAGCGAGTTTGTTGATGGTGAGAAAGGCGGTGCTAATAAGAATCATGATAGGGAGTGCTAAAATTTCGAGATGGCTGTTTTCGCCTCCTAAGTCTATATCGCCTATGAAAAGCGGAATTAGAATGACGTAAAAACCGACGATGATTTTTGTAAATGCGCTGTAAATCATCAGGAAAGGGGTGTTTTTTATTCTTTCGGCTTTGCCCTGAATGTCGTAAAAACGGTTGATGTGTTGCATCAGATCACTCTTTTCCGTGAATGAGGCGGGGACGAAATCGTTTTCGATTTCTTTGGTGAGGGCTAGTAGAATTTCGTTGGAAATTTTATGTCCGGTGTAGATGCGGTAGGCTTCGAATAGTTGGTGGTTTTCTTGGTTTGTCTCTAGGGGAGAGTGGTGTATTTCGCTTTTGAGTTGCCTAATGTAGAGGATGGTTAGTTTTACCAGGTTTTGGGCTTTGGTGGTTTGTTGGTTTTGGGCAAGAGTAAGATGATGGCCCGAACCGTAATAAGCGTAGATTTTGGCAACGAAGCTGCGGGTGTTGTTGGTAAGTTCGCCGAATATTTTTCGGGCTTCCCACCAGCGGTCGTAGGCGGAGTTCATCCTGAATCCCAAAAAGAAGGCTAAGGCGAGCCCGAAGACGGAGCCGATTTGTCCGGAGATTTTGTAGAGATGATCGCCGAAATATTCTTCTGTGCCAAAAACCAATAGGGCGTATAGGGTGGTGACGGCCAGGTAGGGCGAGGCGATTTTCAGGAGTTGTTTTCGGCCTTGTTTTTCTGTTTTTATCATGGGATTAGTGGGCGTTTCGGGGCTATTTTTGTTTTATTTTTAGCTTTACGAATCGAATTAGGACGAGTCCGGCGAAGAAAAACAAGGTCATGGATAGTGCGGCGTACCTCATGTTATTGAATTTTTCGATGAGGGTGGCGAAAATGAAGGTTCCCAAAATGATGGCCAATTTTTCCAAAACGTCGTAGAAACTGAAATAGGTGGTGTTGTCCATGGAGTCTACGGGAAGCAGTTTGGAGTAGGTGGAACGGGACATGGCCTGAAGGCCGCCCATGACCAAACCGACAATGGCGGCTACGCCGTAGAATTGGTATTCCACGTAGGGGTTTTCGTTGTTTAGGAAGTAGGCGGATAGGCAGGCGACGATCCAAAGAATGACGGCGATGGAAATTACGTTTTTGTTTCCTATTCTTCGGGAAAGTCTTGAGAAAATCAGAGCGCCTATGATGGCTTCGATTTGAATAACCAAAAGGGTGGCGATTAGTTTGCCTTGGTCCAGATTAATTTCGCTTTTTCCGAAGAGCGTGGCCATTAGGAAGATGGTTTGCATACCGACGCTGTAAAAGAAAAAGCTGGAGAGGAAAAACTTTAGGTTGCTATCGGCAAAGAGCTTGTTTCCTACTTTAAAGAGTTCCTTGAAGCTCTCTTTGGCCACGTCCAAATAAAAGTGGATGTTGGCTTTCAGAACCTCGAAAAATCCGCCGTTTTCTTTGTGTTTTTTGAAGATGTTTTTGTAGTTCAGGAGCACCAGATCTTTGGGGAGCTTGTCTTTTACCTGTCCGAATTTTGGAAGGTGTTTGAAGGTGTATTGGGAAAAACCGAACCACCAGGCGCCGGTTAAAAGAAAACTCATTCGGGTGAAAAATAGCTTTTGGGAGGCGTCTTTGGCTACGACCATAATTAGAGCGAGGCAAATCAGTACGAGCACTACCGAGCCGATGTAGCCGTAGACGTAACCTTTGGCCGAAAGGGCGTCTTGGCGGTCTTGGGTGGCGATGTCGGGAAGGAACGAATTGTAGAAGACCAAACTTCCCCAAAATCCGATACTGGCCGTGATGCTGAAGAGTAATCCCAAAAAGACGTTGTTCATGCCGGTAAACATGGCCAGTCCCATGCAGGAGGTGGCACCGAGGTAGCAGAAGAATTGCAGAAAAGATTTTTTATTTCCGATGGTGTCTGCAAGCGAGGAAAGAAATGGTGAAAGCAGAACGACAATGAAAAACGATACCGTAAGCGAGTAGCCGTAGATGGCGTCGGGGTGGTAGGTTTCCCCAAAGAGGGTGATGGGGTAGCGTACGGGGACGTCAATCCATTGGCCGGTAGCCTCCACGTATTCTTTTTTTTCAAATTGGGTGGTGATAATGGCGTAATAAATCGGAAAGATGGTGGAGGTAATCACTAAGGAATACACGGAGTTGGCCCAATCGTAGAAAGCCCATGCTTTCATGATTTTGGGGTTGTTCTTTATGGGGTTGGCCTGATGTTTTGCGTTTTCTGACATTTTGAAATGAAATTGTTGGGGCAAAAATAAAAAATCCGCCAAGAAATTAACACTTTTTCTGAAGGCTTGGCGGATGGGTTTTTCAATGGAAGCCAAAGGAGGCTCCCATGGGAGGTTTGACGTTTTTTTACGCCATATTTTCGATTACGATAGCGCTTGCGCCGCCTCCGCCGTTGCAGATGGCTGCGGCTCCGTATTTACCGTTGTTTTGTTTTAAAACGTTGATTAAAGTGACGATGATTCTTGCTCCGGAGCTGCCTAGAGGGTGGCCTAAAGCTACGGCTCCTCCGTTGACGTTAACTTTGGCAGGATCCAGGTTCAGGATTTGGTTGTTGACCAAACCTACAACGGAAAAAGCTTCGTTGAATTCAAAGAAATCCACTTCTTCCAACCGGATGCCGGCTTTTTCTAATGCGATTGGCAGGGCTTTGGCAGGGGCAGTGGTGAACCATTCGGGAGCCTGAGCTGCATCGGCGTATGCTTTTATTTTAGCTAAGGGCTTTAGCCCGAGTTCTTTTACTTTTTCGCCCGACATCAAGATCAGAGCGGAAGCTCCGTCGTTTAGTGTTGAGGCATTGGCGGCGGTTACGGTACCGTTTTCTTTTTGGAATACCGTGGGAAGAGAAGCAATGCGGTCAAAATTCACGGCTTTGTACTCCTCGTCTTCCGAAAAAAGGATAGGGTCGCCTTTGCGCTGAGGGATTTCCACGGGCACAACTTCCTCCGAAAACTTTCCTTCGGTCCAGGCTTTTGCGGCACGTTGGTAGGAGGTTACGGCGAAGCGGTCTTGGGCTTCTCTGGAAAGGCCGTATTCGGCAGCGCATTTTTCGGCACATACGCCCATATGAACGTTGTGATAGGCGTCTGTTAATCCGTCGCTTACCATCCCGTCTTTCATTTTTACGTCGCCTAATTTAGTGGCTTGGCGGGCGTTATAGTAATGGGGGACTTGGGACATGTTTTCCATTCCTCCTGCAGCAATGATCTCCACATCGCCGGATTTGATGGCTTGGGCAGCCAGCATGACGGCTTTCATGCCCGAGGCGCATACTTTGTTGATGGTGGTGGAAGGGGTGTGTTCGGAAAGGCCTGCGCCTAAGGCAACTTGTCGGGCGGGGGCTTGCCCTTCGCCGGCCTGAAGCACGTTCCCCATATAGAGTTCCTGAACGAGTTCGGGGTTGAGGTTGATTTTATCCAAAGCGCCTTTCAGGGCGATAGCACCCAGTTTTGTGGCAGGAACGGAGGCAAGGCTTCCTAAGAAACTTCCCATTGGCGTACGGGCCGCGGAAACGATAAAGACTTCTTTCATTTTTATTTTGTTTGTTCGGTTAAACTTAGCTTCTGCCAAAGTACGAATTTTTTTTAGGATTTTCGGCAGGGGAAGTTTGTATTTTAGGGGAGGGGTTAGACGAGCAGACCGCTGCAATGGTCTTGAGAACTTCCGGTGGCGGAAGCCAGCACATTGTTTTCTCCGATAAGTCTCAAAACGCCCATGAAGGCAAAAATCAGGGCTTCTTTATAGTCGATAATGGCAGGGTCAGGGATGATGATGGACGTTTGGGGGGCTAAGGTTTTGATTTGGTTTATTAAATTTTCATTATGGGTGCCTCCTCCGGTGATTAAGACGTTTTTCAGGTTGTATTTTCGGAGGGTTTTAGCGATTTGCTCTGCGGCGTGTTGGGTGAATGTCGCTAAGGCATTTTTGGAAGCTTCCGATTCGATGAGGGGAACGACATAGTGCTCTACCCATTCAATTCCTAAGGATTTTGGGAGGGGGCGGTCGTAGTATTCCAGTTGATTGAGTTGCTCCAAAAGAGCCGGGCAAGAGTGTCCTTCGGCGGCCATTTGACCGTTCGGATCGTAGGGGTGTCCCAATGTTTGGGCGAGTCGGTTGAGTACGGTGTTCACGGGACAGAGATCGAAAGCGATCCGCTGGCCATTGCTTTTTAGCGAGATGTTAGAAAATCCACCGAGGTTAAGGCAAGCGTCGTATTGGTGGAAGAGCAATTCGTCCCCAATGGGAACTAAGGGGGCTCCATTTCCTCCCATTAGCACGTCTTGGCTTCGGAAATCATAGGCTACGGGAAAAAGGCAGGTCTGTTTTATGGCGCGACCGTCTCCGATTTGCGTCGTGAAACGGCGATGAGGCTGATGGTGTACGGTATGGCCGTGCGAGGCAATAACGTCAAGCTGGTTAATTCGGTTTTCTTCGATAAAAAGCCGGGTTTTTTCTCCGAGATAAAAACCATACTTGGAGTGCAGGGCCATTAATTCTTCCGCAGGCAGGTGGATGGCGGTACGCAGTCGCTCTTCCCAATCGGGAGAGTAAGGAAGGGTGGTACTTTGTTGAATTTCAAAATTCCAAATGCCTTTTTCGTTTCTATCAAAGCGGCAGTAGCAGAGATCCAGCCCGTCCAAACTGGTTCCTGACATGAGCCCGAGAGCAAAAAAAGTTTGCTGCTTTTTTTCAGGAGTCCGTTGGCGGAAGAACATTTGCATGGTTATTTTTTTATTGTCCGGCAGAGGGGACTTGCTTGGAAGGGAAGCTGCCGGTGTTGCTGTAAAAGGTGTATTCGGAAAAGTCGTCTTTTGCGGTCATTCCTGCGGTACCCACAAGAGTAGAGCCGTCTTTGTCGGTCACGTAAACGGTATCTTGGGTAAACATGGTTTTCTTTCTCCGATCCCAGTAGATGGATTGGGTGGCAAAGAGTTGGCCTTCATTGGTTCGGATTTTTACGTTGCCTTTGGCGGTGTAGAAATCTCTCAATTCGTTAAGGCGGGCGTAGTCGGCCCATATTTTTCCAGGAACATTAGGTTTTTTTTTGTCGAAATATTCCAAATAAATGCCTTTTTTGGCTTCCACGTAAGGGGAGTCTACCAATTCGTATTTTTCGATAAGAGGCGCTTTAAACCGAAGGTTTACCCTCCCCGAATCCCGTTGGATGATGTTGGCGTTGTAAATGATTCGGGAGGCAAAATCTGTTTTTTTTTTGTTTTCGGCTTCGGTTAGTTTTTCTTCGCAAGAATTCAAAACAAAAAATATAGCCCATCCGGAAAGGACGGCTATAAAGGATTTGTATTTTGCGCGAGGGTTCATTTTTAATCGTATTGTCTTTTTTGGAACCACTTGTCTGCGAAGTTAATACCGACTTTAAAGTTTACGAAGGTCTGGCTGATCATATTGTTTTGAAGTGTTCCTCGTTTGCCGACTTCCAAACCTACATCCAAACCGTTTATCCGGTTGATGCTGGAGTTGGCAAAAGGTAACATCATGCCTGCCGTCAGAGCAAATTTATTAACGTCGGTTCCTGTGGCTGCGCCCGCAGGATTGAGTTTGAGATTGCCTTTTTCGTAGTAGGCTCCGAAGCGGTAAATGACTCTGGAGAAATAGTTTCTGAAGTTGTTGTAGTTGGGCAAATACCAACCTCCCGCAGAAATACGGTATGCGTCTTGGTATTCGAAAGGTTGCCCTAAAAAGGAGATGTTTTCTCCCTTACGGTAGTCCAACTGGCTTCCGTAGAACCATTTTCCGTCTTTACCATAGCCCATCCCGAACGAAAATTCTTGTGGGATGAGGTTTTTGCTTTCGTTCTTTGTTTGTTCGATGACCGATTCGTTGGCTTTTTGGTCAATACTGCTGTAGTAATAGGTGCTGTTTGTGTACTCGGAAACAAGGTTGCCCGTAGTGCCGAAAGTATAGGTGGCTCCTAAAGTCAGATGGCGGTCGTTTTTCAATAGTTTTCGGTAGGTGGTTCCCGCAGTAAAGTTGAACGATTTGATTTTACTTTGGGTATCGTAGCCGTTAATTAAATCTGCATTCGAGAAAGTAACTTCTTCGGTGTCGTTAAGTTTTCCGAAGTAGAAATTGGAACGGAAACCAACAGCAAAAGCCTCGGAAATTTTATATCCTAAAGCCGCTTGAACGGTGGAAAGCGTGCCTTGACCATGGAAACGGTTGGTTTTGGAGGATCCGTTGGTTTGGGTTTTGCTGATTAGGATATCGTAAGCCTTACTGCTGTAGGGTTGGTAGCCGATTCCGAACTTCATTTTGGACGAAATCGGGAAGGCCAACGAGATATTGGACAAATAGTTGGAATGCTGAGTTACCTTTGTATTTTGGTAATCGGATTTGTAGAAATTATTTTCGTTGGTGGCTTCCAAACGAAAAGAGGTAAGGTCGAAATGAGCGTTGGCGGCGGGATTCCGAAAGTTAAAACTGTTGCTGAAATCGCTTACATAAGCCGTGGTAATTCCTCCCATGGAGGATGTTTCGATGGTGTTGTCGTATTTTGGGTCTCCTATTCCGAAAGCGGCATAGGGCGAATTACCGATGGTTTGTGCCTCTGCGGAAACTCCCAGAGCCAAAAAAGACAAGGCGATGAATCTTTTCATTCTTTCTTTATAAATTCAATTCGCAAATATCCTAATTATTAGCGAAAACTAAAAATTTGATGCCGTTAAAGTTTGTTAAGTCCCATTGGCGTTGGGAGAGGTGATTTTTGGCGGTTTGGTTTTTCCGAAATTAGTATCTTTGGGCTATGAAATGGGAGGATATTACGGGGCAGACTGCACTGAAAGAGCAATTGATGGATTCCATAGCGAATAACCGGGTGAGTCATGCCCAGCTTTTCATCGGCAAAGAAGGCTACGGCACATTGCCGCTGGTGCGGGCCTACGCACAGGAAATCCTAAAGCGGGAACACGAAGCGGCGGCGGCCAAGGTGGAGCATCTCAACCATTTGGATTTGCATTTTAGTTTTCCTGTTTTTTCGGAAAAAAAGGACTCGACGAGTAAGCGCTTATATGTCGATTTTCGGGAAATGATGCTCGCTCGTCCGTATGCCTCCTACAACGATTGGACGGGGTTTTTAGAGTCGGAAAACAAACAGTTTATGATTTCGGCGGATGAGGTGGAACAAATCAACCAGCGTTTCAGTCTGAAGAGTTTCGAGGGCGGTTCCAAAATTCTTATCCTATGGTGTGCGAACAAAATGAACGATTCGGCGGCCAACAAACTACTGAAGTTTTTGGAAGAACCGCCTAAAGATACCGTGATTCTCATGACGGCGGAGTCCGATCAGGGGTTTTTACAGACGATTTTGTCCCGGGTCCAGATGACCAGAGTTCCCCGCTTGGAAGATGATGCGATCGCAGAGTACGTAAGGCGGAAGTATGGCTTGGAGGAAAGCCGAATCCAAAGCATTGCGTATCAGGCGCAAGGGGATTTGAACATGGCCATCAAATTGGTAGAGGATGCCAATTTTTCTCAGGAATTCGAGACTTTGTTCATCCAATGGGTACGGGAGGCTTTTCAAGTGAAAAAGAAGCCGGAAATGTTGCGGAATATCATTGCCTGGGCGCAAAATATTGCCGGATGGAACAGGGAAAAGCAAAAGAATTTTTTGGATTATTGTGCCGAAATGTTCCGTTTGGCTTTACTTCAAAATTATGGTAATGAAGATTTGGTCTATCGTAAGATCGAGGCCGGAACGTTTAATTGGGAGCGTTTTTCTGAATACATCCACGGGGCGAACATCGAAGATATTCTTCAGGAGATTACGGAAGCGGATTATCATTTGCAGCGAAATGCGAACGCTAAAGTGGTTTGGACGGATATGGGAATTAAACTTTCGAGGTATATTCATCGCCGGGCTTCTTAGGTTTGGGATAATTTAGAAAAAAGAGTTTGATTTTATGCAATATAAAAAAAGCCCTCACAAAAAAATGTGAGGGCTTTTTTTATTATTTTAAATCCTGAGGTTAAGCTTCTGGAGCAGGAGCTTCTGCTTTAGGAGCCGTTTCTACTGGAGCATCAGATACAACATCGAATTCGTAGTTGTATTCTACGTCTCTGTGTAGTCTTACAAGAGCAGTAAATTTACCTGTTCTCTTAATGGTGTTTCCAGGAATTTTGATGTATTTTCTATCAATCTGTACCCCTGCTTTTGCCAATTCTTCAGAAAGGTTTGCGTTGTTGATGGATCCGAAAAGTTTATCTCCGGTACCAACTTTAGCGGCGATGGTTACAGCAGTTTTCTTCAACTGTTCAACCAAAGCTTTGGCATTAGCAACCAATTTTGCTTCCTCTTCTTTTCTGGCCTCCAAAGTTTCAGCCAATACCGCTTTGTTTTTTGGAGTAGCCAATACGGCGTACCCTTGAGGGATAAGGAAATTTCTTGCGTATCCAGGTTTTACAGATACCGTGTCAAACTCTAGTCCTAGGTTTTCGACGTCTTTTTTTAGGATGATGTCCATTGTTGTTGTCCGTTTTTTAGTTTTAGAGAAAAGGCTAAAGAAAAAAGCAAGGCCGAAGCCGATCGGATAATTTCTTTTCTTTTATCTAAAAATCGTTAGAATTAATTGAATTATTCAGCAACTAAAAAGAGAGGAAGAGGAAACTCTTCTCTCTTTTCGGTCATTTTTTTTAGTTTTATTTAAGCATATCTGCCACGTAAGGCATTAGAGCCAAGTGTCTAGCTCTTTTGATTGCGGCAGAAACTTTTCTTTGGTATTTCAAAGAGGTTCCGGTATATCTTCTGGGAAGGATTTTTCCTTGTTCGTTAACGAACTGAAGAAGGAAGTCCGCGTCTTTGTAATCCACGTGCTTAATACCGAATCTTTTAAATCTACAGTATTTTTTTTCAGATTTTGTATTGATATCCAGCGGAGTAAGGAATTTTACTTCGGATTCGCCTCCGGCTGCGGCTTGTTGTGCCATTTCGTCTATTGCCATTGTTTTTGTTTTTTAGAGGTTAAAAATTAAGCTTTTGCAGTTTTTAGTTTTGCTCTTCTGGTAACAGCGTATTCTACTGCGTGTTTGTCCAACTTGGTGGTTAGGTAACGGATAACTCTTTCGTCACGCTTGAAAGCGGTTTCAAGATCTGCCACAACAGAACCTTCCCCTTTGAATTCGATTAGCGTGTAGAAGCCGTTCTTTTTAAGCTGGATTGGGTAAGCCAATTTTTTAAGACCCCAGTTTTCTCTGGCAACGATTTCGCAGTTGTGCGATTTCAATAGGTCTTCGAATTTTTTCACTGCTTCCTCCACCTGAGCGTCAGATAGAACGGGAGTTAAAATGAAAACAGTTTCGTAATTGTTCATAATGTTTAAAAATTAGTTAATTATTTCGAGCGGCAAAGCTAAGTAATTTCTTTGAGGTGTGCAAATCTCTGAAGTTAAGTGGAGGCAAATGCATCGGATTGGATCCATTGAGAAATGTCGTTTATCTTCTGCTATATATTTTTTATCGATAAAAAATAGGTTCTCACCGACAATTGTTTCTAATGTACTATTGCTTAGATAATTTTGTTCCAGTTAATAACTAATCCAATGAAGACAAGAGTATTATTTATGTATCTGTGTGTATTTAACATACAAGTTGCTTTAGCCCAAGCAGTCATATCCGGAAAAGTTACGGATTATTTAGAGAAACCTGTTCCATTTGCGACATTGAAGTTTTATGAAAACTCAGTGACCCCTGAAAATATAAAGGCTGAAAAAATTGCAGATGAGGAAGGGAATTTTTTAGTTGAAATTCCTAAAGTTGGAAATTATATTATTGGTACATCAGCTACAGGGTATTCCGATTTTTATAAAAATTTAGAGATTAATTCTAATCAAGAGCAATTGGCTCTAACTTTTCCCAAGGAGAAGGTTAGAAATATTCAGGAAGTGGTTATAAAAAAAGGAAAACCAGCAATCGTTAGAAAGTTAGATCGAGTAGTTCTAAATATTAGTGATAATCCGATAGCAGTGGGAAAATCTTCAATAGATTTATTCAGAATGGCTCCGGGTGTTTTTGTAAACGGAGGCAAAATATCAATAAATGGTGTTTGGGGAGCTCGTGTAATGGTTGATGGTAAAATGTTGAATTTGAGTGGTGAGGATTTAAAAAATTATTTACAAAATCTAAAATCTAATGATATCCAATCCATTGAAGTGATTGCTCATCCTTCGGCAGAGTTTGAAGCAGAAGGTTCAGGAGGACTTATCAATATTATCTTAAAAAAGACTTCAAAACAAGGGTTTAGTGGTAATTTAGGCTATGAGAATGGTTGGGGATTGGGTAAGTTTCCGAGTTATAATCCTTTTTTGGTACTAAATTATAAGAGAGGAAAATTTGGAGTTAATACCAGCTACTCTTTTAATCATGATAAATCCTACGAATTATTAGAACAGCAGCGAGATTTTACTAATGGAGGCAAATATCAGAATAGGTCTGATGACACTCAAATAAGAAACGCAAATCGTATAAAAATGGCATTAACTTATGATATTAGTCCAAAGCAATTTTTAGGGATTGGTTATACGGGGCAGTTAAGTAAATTTTCGAGTAATTCGTTATCGGATACCAAAATTATGTATCCTTTAGAGTCTGAAGCTATTTTTTCAAAAGGAAATTTTCCTACGGAAACTAAAACGGGCTATCATAATTTTGGGATGAACTATTCTATAAAAACCGATTCCTTAGGTTCTAAATTTACACTTTTATCAGATTTTACTTATAATGACAGAAGAGGAATAAATACTTCTAACAGTGAAAGTTTTGATTATCAGAATAAGTTATTAGATAAAACGGTGTTTAGATTGCATTTTCCAAGTATTTCAAAAATATTTACAGTAGATAGCAAATATAAATGGAATTTTAAAAATAGTAGCTCTTTAAACTTTGGAGCCAAATTAAATAGTACTAAAATAGATAATACAAATACTTACGAAAACTTTGATGGCTTAAATTGGGTAGGTGCAGTAGGTCGAAATTTTGATTTTAACTATAATGAAAATGTTTTTGCCGGCTATACAGAACTAAGTGGTTCTTTTAGAAAAGTTGAGTATCAAATAGGGGTAAGAGCGGAGCAAACAGATGTTAATGCAACTCTTATGGGAAGTCAAAAAGGAAATGTTTCTCAGAATTATCTAAGCTTTTTCCCTTCTGTTTTTATGAAAAAAAAATTAAATGAAGAAGGGAGTAACTATCTTTCTTTATCTTTTAACAGGAGAATAAAAAGACCCTCTTATTTTGATTTAAATCCTTATGAATACTATATAGATAATTATTCTGTGAGTACAGGAAACCCTTATTTAAAGCCTCAATTTACGAGTTCTTTTGAAATTGGGAGTATATGGAAGGGGACTTATTATGTCGCAGTAAGTTATAGCTATACTAAGGATATGATTACCCAAATGATACAGACTAATCCTAATACAGAGCTTTTAAAAATTATTAAAGCTAATGCGGGCAATACGTCTGTTTATACGACAACTTTTAGTGCGCCATTTCAAATTAGAAAATGGTGGAGTATAACAAATAATTTACTATTAACCTATACAAAATCAGAATCCCTCAATTTTTTAATTGAAAAACCATCTTTTGTTTTCCAAACCGAGCATGAAATATCGTTACCAAAAGGTTATAAAATGAGTATGAATGCTTTTTATACTCCACAGATGGTAAGTGGTAATGCGTTAACAGGAGCTATAGGAAGCGTAGATTTAGGTATTCAGAAAAAATTCTTAGAGAATAAACTTGTCGCAAGAGTTGCAATTAGTGATATTTTCTATACAAACAATTTTAGAGCGAAAAGTTATTTTAATAATACGATTATTAATCTTAATCATAAAGAGCAAAGTAGAGTGTTATCACTATCTCTAAATTATAGTTTCAGTGGAGGTGATAAACCAAAATTACAGAAAATGGAAAGTAGTAATAATGAAGAAAAAGGAAGATTATAAAAATATTATAAAAATATTATAAAAATATTATAAATGTCCTTTTTTAGGTGTAAGGATTAATGAGTCTAACCTGTCATTTCGTAGGAATCCTTTTAAATAGGAATCCTATGGAATGACATAAAGTTATGTTTACTCGATACAGATGATAGAAAAGATTCATTTATGTAAAAAAATAATGAAGAGATCTGTTGTGTATTTAGCACAAATTAATTTTTAATTTGTTCAAACTTCTTTTGAAGACGAAAAAATTGAGGTATTGAATCATCGTAAAAGAAGTTATTTTCGAGACTATCCTCGTCGCTAGC
>NZ_JAYWXI010000081.1:0-769 GCF_036016955.1 Bergeyella anatis
TATATCTTCGTTTTGTATTACTCGGAACTGCTCTATAATAAATCCTTGAGGATTGTTGTCTGAACGAACCGAATTAACCAACTGACAAGCGGTTACCAATTGCCTCTCGGTCCTATTGCTTGCTCGGGTAATGTATTGCTTGGCGTAGGTTTGTACTTGATAGGGATATGTGTTAAAATCGCATACAATACTATCCACTTGTATTCTTTGACGAATATTCCCCGAAATGATTCGGTTGTAATAGCCTTTTTCCGCTAAGTCATTGTAATAATTAAAGGCAGTTTTATCTGCTAAGAAAAAAGCTCTTTTCATATTGCTTTCAATAGCAGCTTTGTCAGGTGCGATATTGAAAAAGAACTCGTGAAACCGTCTGATATGCTCACGAGCTTCCACAGGACGGTTTTGTTCGGCATCTTGGGAAAGGGCTAAAATGAGGGATTTTCCATTGTCTAATACATAAATTTTTTCTCGTTGTTGTTCTGCGAAATAATACGCATAACCAATTGAAAAAAGTGTGATGACAAGGCACAGACTGGCGAAAATAATCGCATACATTCGGATTTGTTTAAATCCTGTTTCAATATTTCTTAAAATTTTAAATTCCATAATTTGATTCCATTTGAGTTTATAATATTTTAGACAGAGTAATTATGCTTCCAAATTACCCTCTGTGCTTTTATCACTATCATTATTTTCCTCTCTACTAAAAAGTTTTCCTGCAATATATCCCGCAGCTGCCCCTGCTCCTGCGGAAGCAATGTTTCCAGCT
>NZ_JAYWXI010000082.1:0-758 GCF_036016955.1 Bergeyella anatis
GGCAAAGAAGATTTTAAACCCGATAAGCGACTACGTATTTTTGGGGATATTAAAAATAATGATTGGGATTGTGTGATTTTAACGCATGACCAATTTAAAATGATACCTCAATCTTACGAAATACAAAAAGAAATTCTTCAGCAAGAATTAGACGATGTGGAAGAAAATTTATGGGCATTGGAACAACAAGGCAAAGAAGTTTCAAATAGAATGCTAAAAGGTATGATTAAGCGGAAAGAAAATTTAGAAGTAAAGTTAAAAGATTTGGAATTTTCTATCAATCAACGAACCGATGCTATTGTTGATTTTCAAATGATGGGGATTGATCATTTGTTAGTTGATGAGAGCCATAAGTTCAAAAACCTAATATTTAACACACGGCACGACCGAGTGGCTGGATTGGGCAATATGCAAGGAAGTCAAAAGGCGATGAATTTATTATTTGCCATTCGCACCATTCAAAAAAGGTCTGGTAAGGATTTAGGGGCTACTTTTCTCTCAGGTACAACCATTTCTAACTCATTAACGGAACTCTATTTACTTTTTAAATATTTGCGTCCACAGGCTTTGGAAAAGCAAGGAATTACCTGTTTTGATGCCTGGGCGGCTATTTATGCCCGTAAAACCATCGATTACGAATTTTCAGTGGCGAATAATATTGTACAAAAAGAACGCTTCCGCTATTTTATCAAAGTTCCAGAATTAGCACAATTTTATTCGGAAATCACAGACTATCGAACGGCAAAAGATATTGGTAT
>NZ_JAYWXI010000083.1:0-758 GCF_036016955.1 Bergeyella anatis
GGTTGAACTTTATGACAATACTCCTGGGGCTCAAACTTGGAAATGGGATTTTGGTGATGGCTCAGCCACGGACATTCGTCAGCATACTTTCCACAGATATGACAAACCTGGAGAATATATAGTAACATTGACTATAAACGGTAGTTGTCAGCATCAAAAAATGATAACCATTGGTTCTGTAAGTCAGTCTGTTGGATACTTAGCTAATATTGATGCACCTGATGTGGTATTCGTGGGAGAGCGTGTTCGTTTTCATGCTGAGAAAGAAGGAGGCGTATCATTTGAATGGAGTTTTGGAGAAACTTACTCAACAGATGCTTTAGGGCAAACGGTTTATTATGCATTTAAAAAAGAAGGGAAAAAGAAAATTTCTTTAATGGTTAATGGAGATGTTGAGCATATTGCTACTAAGGATATTTATGTAGCACCCAAAAAAATTATAGCCAAACAGCCGATTAATATTAAAACTTATGAATTTGAGAAGCCTCACGAATCATTTTCACTACCAATGGGAGAAGCCCAAAAAGACCCATTGGTAGATATGTTAGACAATATTCCCGTAGCTCCTAAAAATAATACGACTGAAACCATATCCACCACCACAAAAGAAATTTCCGATATTTCAAACGAGCAATTCAAGTTGATGCTAAACAAAGTGGTGAGTGAAGAGAAAACAAAAGAAGATTTTAAAGAGTATCTATGTGGCAATTATTCAGTACCTGTGGTTGTCAATGATGATAAAATTATTCCATTTGAAC
>NZ_JAYWXI010000084.1:0-729 GCF_036016955.1 Bergeyella anatis
ATTACTTAAGATCAGCCGGAGTTCATTGGCATATGTGAGTATTAAGGATGATTCCGAACTGTACGAAAATCTAATTGCATTAAGTGAGAAGCATCCCCGGGGAGGTTTTTGGAAGTGTTATTTCCGACTGAGGAACCAAGGGCAGAAGGTGAATCATAAACGGCTTCACAGAATTTATAAAAATGCCGGGCTTTCCTTAAGGAGAAAATCAAAGAAGAGAAAAATCAGCCGCATAAAAGAACCCCTGGATATCCCCGTGGCCTTCAACCACAGTTGGAGCATTGATTTTATGAGTGACGCGCTGGAAAACGGCAGGAAGATAAGGACCTTCAATGTGATAGATGACTTTAATCGCGAAGTGCTGCATATCGAGGCGGACTATTCCATAAAAAGCAGCCGTGTGGTCTGGATTTTGAAACATTTGGTAAATCGGTACGGGAAGCCTAAGAAAATCAGGCTGGACAATGGGCCGGAGTTTATCTCGCACCTTATCCAGACCTGGAGTTTGGTGAACGACATCCATTTCACCTATATCCAGCCGGGCAAGCCTACGCAGAATGCTCTAATCGAAAGGTTCAATAAAACCTTCCGCGAAGGGGTTCTTGACGCCTATCTATTTTCAACACTGGACGAAGTAAGAGAGGTAACCCATGAGTGGGTAGAAGATTACAACTACCATCGCCCGCATGATGCCCTGGGAGGCCTATCACCCGTGATGAGGAAAAATGG
>NZ_JAYWXI010000085.1:0-713 GCF_036016955.1 Bergeyella anatis
TTCACCTTTCCTTCACAGTACTTGTTCACTATCGGTCTTTCAGGAGTATTTAGCCTTGGAGGATGGTCCCCCCATATTCAGACAGGATTTCACGTGTCCCGCCCTACTCTTTTATCACTTATCTATGCCTTTCATGTACGGGGCTATCACCCTCTACGGCCACTCTTTCCAAAGTGTTCTATTAAACATAGAAAAGCTTTTGGGCTAATCCGCTTTCGCTCGCCACTACTTACGGAATCTCTTCGATTTCTTTTCCTCCGGGTACTTAGATGTTTCAGTTCTCCGGGTTTGCTCTGCTTGCGCAGTAATACATCTTCAATGTATTGGGTTGCCCCATTCGGATATCTACGGATCAATTCGTGTGTGCCAATCCCCGTAGCTTTTCGCAGCTTACCACGTCCTTCCTCGCCTCTGAAAGCCTAGGCATCCGCCATACGCCCTTAACGATTTCTTTCCTATTTGGTTACTCGAGCACTCTTCTGTGCTCGGTTTTCTCTTTGTGATGTCTTTACCGTTAATGTCAATGATCTTTTCTTCTTATCCGAAAACTGATAAACAATTGTTGTTTTTGGCTCCAATCGTCACTTTTAAACCAGTCCTCTAATACCGTGGAGAATAAGGGAGTCGAACCCTTGACCTCCTGCGTGCAAGGCAGGCGCTCTAGCCAGCTGAGCTAATTCCCCCTCTATCTTAAATTAGTAGTCTCGGGCAGG
>NZ_JAYWXI010000086.1:0-711 GCF_036016955.1 Bergeyella anatis
TTCTTGTCCGTTATCTTTGAGTTTAAATACTCTCTTTAATTCTGTCGTTAATAACATAATTTCTATTTTTTAAGGTTAATTATTCCGTTGCAAATAAGTCGGGTTGAAAGAGTACTGTAAGCTCTTTTCTACGCTTTCTAATCTTTTCAGCATATTCGGGATATTCGTCCACACTTGGCAACTTTGTCCACGCTTCTCTCGGTTTTCCTTGTTCTGCAAGTTCCTCTACCTTTTCCATAAGTTCCTTGTATTTCTTATCTCGCTTTTCTTTCTCTTTCTTTTCCTTATCTGCTTTTTCCTTTTCCATTGCCGATTGCCTTTGAGCTTCTTCTTGTGCCTTTAAGTAACTCTCCATATTTACCATAAGTTTTGAGGTGCTTTCAATTGGCGGTGTAATGGTTGCAAAAAACTGCTCGTCCAATTCTTCGGCTGTACCTTTGATTGTTAGCGGTGGGATAAGATGCTTCGCCTTATCACCACACGCATCATTGTTCAATAATATGGATATTACTATGTTTTCAGTATCTTTTTTAATCGTTAGATTGAGTGTCCCCTCAATTTCTAATCCTGCTATTTGTTTAAAAAAATTTGTATTCATTGTTTCTAAATTTTAAATTACTTTGTACTCTTCAATCATATATTCTACTTCTTCGTCAAACCCTTGTGTTTGCTTCTTATTTTTAAGCATATACAAATCGGATTTTGATAGTT
>NZ_JAYWXI010000087.1:0-687 GCF_036016955.1 Bergeyella anatis
ATGCAGCGTGATTGAACATACTTATATAATTGTTGGCTCTATTGAACTCAGCTCTTATCAGTTTTTCACTTCTTTGTTTGTCAAATTGTTTCTTGCCACTCATTAATTCTGCACCCTGAATTAAATAGTTTACCACACTGTCTTCATTTGTCCAATTGACTGTACCTGCTTTACTATGGAAATCTAAAATACTCGTGTCCATTTCAGGTATAGTTGGGTCTGAGTCTCCCCAAGGGCCTGATGACATAAGAGTTAAGGAGTTAACTCTGTCGGCAAACTTTATTGATGCTATTTGAGAAATTAGTCCGCCCAAAGAAATCCCCACAAAATGTGCTTTGTCAATCTTGTAGCCATCCAATATTGAAATAGCGTCATTAGTTAAGTCAACAATATCGTATGGAGTAGAACCTGGTTCATAATTAGTGGATTTTCCTACATCTCTGTTGTCGTAACGAATAACAAAAAATCCTTTTTCAGATAATTGTTGGCAAAATTCAGTGTCCCAATACAGCATTGAAACGGTTGCACCTGCTACCAAAAGGATTGCTGGATTTTTCTTATTTCCAAAACTTTCCGTACAGAGTTCAATGCCGTTTGTTTTAATTATTTTCTCTTTCATTTCTGTTTTCCTTTGTTTGCAACTGATTATTATCAGTCCTAAAATTAATATCCAAAGTAGTTTTTTTT
>NZ_JAYWXI010000088.1:0-674 GCF_036016955.1 Bergeyella anatis
GGTAATTGCGTAAGCCTTTGGAAAGAACTCATCAACACAGATAAGCCATTCCCAAACGAACAGCTTAGACCAAATAATAAAACTCTAAAAGATATTTTATAATGGAAACGAAAGATAAAATACATTACACAGATAATAGCCTCATCAATGCGACTAACCCTATTAGTATCAACTTGATTGGTGCAGGTGGCACAGGTTCGCAAGTCTTAACCGCCCTTGCACGAATGAATACGGCACTTATAGAATTGGGACACGCAGGATTATCCGTTACTTTGTGGGACGATGATACCATTAGCCAAGCCAATTTAGGCAGACAACTTTTTGCCGAGAGTGAAATGGGTTTATATAAGTCGGTGGCACTTATCAACCGAGTAAACCGCTTTTTTGGGACAAATTGGAAAGCCAAGACTATCAAATTCACAAAGGATTGTCAGAAAAACAACTCTCACGAGATTATCAGTAATTTATATATTTCGTGTGTGGATAGTGTACAAGCAAGGTTTGAAATTGCGGACATCATCAAGGATTGTTCACAGAATACCAATCGGTATCAAAGAAATAAACCTTTGTATTGGTTAGATTTTGGTAATAGCCAACACACAGGACAAGTGATTTTATCCACGATAGGCAAACACGAGCAACCAAAGTCAGAAAAATTCACGACCATAAAAAAA
>NZ_JAYWXI010000089.1:0-672 GCF_036016955.1 Bergeyella anatis
CTATCAAAATGTATGTAATTACAAGGACGATGAAAGCAAATTAAAATCCTTAGTAATGGGCGGAACTGCACAAAGCAGAGGACAAAAAGCCTTTGACCTTTGTAATGTTTTCGCAGAACACGGAGCCGAGATGTTTAGTTACAACTAACAGAGGATAACGAAAAATTAAATACTAACCCAAAGGCGGTTATATCATAGTAACCGCCTTTATAAACCATAAAGCAATGAAAAAATCACACACACCAACAAGGCATATTTTAGTAAGAGCCTACACAGGCAGCGAGTGGGATAGTTGCGACTTTGCGATTATAACTATTTCGCAAGGGTGGAAAGAGCAACAAGCCCAACGCCTTAAAGTGTTGGACAATATAGAGAATGATGATTGTTTTTTGTCGGTTAATTACCGAGATACCTTTGTGGATTTTTACAAGACCACACAACCGAAACTAATAGAAGAACCAACCTCAAATTTAGATAGTTTATTAGACAGTGCGGATTGGACTTTTGTGGAGTTAGAGCAGAAAGAACAAGAGCAATTTTCAGCCCCTCAAAGCACTTTAGATTGTTACCGATTAAAACTTGACCGATATGGAAATATATACTATACCGCTCACGGGAAGCATACGGGCGAGGAATTTTGGACAGCTGAAATGGAATTAACAAAAATTTTGA
>NZ_JAYWXI010000090.1:0-663 GCF_036016955.1 Bergeyella anatis
TTGCTGATATTTTTTTTGAAGCATTTTCAAAAACAATGTTTTTAAATCCTTAGCGGTATAGCCTTGCTGAAAATAGTTCGATATGTCTTTATCGTCTTTAGTTCCTGATAAAGGAAGTTCTAATACCTCTACCAGATCCTTTAATTTTTCTAAATGGCTTTGTACTGCCTTTTTTCCTGCCTGATCCACATCATACAATAATACGATATGACGAAAGCGACCTTTTAAAGATTGAATGAGAGAGATGGGAATATGACTATTTTCACTATTGAAACAAATGGCTGAAAAGCTTTTTGCATACAAACTCATCACATCTTTTTCACCGCCCGTAATAAACAAAATATCATCACCATCTAACGGTAATTGTTCCAATCCAAAACAATAATCCGTAGCGATACCTGCATATAGAAAACGATGTTTGGAAAGGGGACGATAGATTTTTATAAGTTCCGCATTCTGATATGAAAAAATGGGTTCATCATCATTGGATTCTATTCGATAGGGTTGTCCTTTTTTATTGATGCTTTCAAAAGATTGCAAGGATTTTACTCTAAATATATCTAAAACTGTTTTCGTTATTCCAAATGTTTCCCAATAGTCAAGTTCTATTTTACTGAAGTTCTTATCTACTATCATATAGGGACGATAGCTAGGCGATTCGAT
>NZ_JAYWXI010000010.1:0-114806 GCF_036016955.1 Bergeyella anatis
AAAATAAACTCAATAATCGACCTCGTAAAAGACTTGGATACCTCACGCCAAACGAAAAATTTAAACAAATTATTAATCAGAATTCTGTTGCATTTGCAAGTTGAATTCAGCATATCAAAACCTGAATTATCAGAAAGAATTGACAAAATGAATATTGATAAAGAAAGCATACTTGAACTATTAAAAGAATACGAAAAATAACTTCTGCTAACATAGTATTTGCAAAAGGCGGGGGTAAGTGTAGGATTGAAAGTTTGGTAATATTTAGTCGCTTCTGCTTTTCCGTATTACTTTTTTTCCTAAATTAGCAATACGGAAAAAGCATTCGCTTCGGTTGTGCTGAATTGAACTATCCATTCAATTTAGCCCGCCTTTCGCAAATACTTTTTCCGTCATCAGTAATCTTATCAAACCATTGTCAATAAAGAAGAAATGAAAAAATCAATTAAAATAATTTTGATTATACTAGGCATTGTAATCGTATTATATTTTGCTTTCATGATAACTCTAATGAGTGCATTTGGTGGTTTTGATAAGTCTTATTCAGTTTCAGATTTGAAAGAAGAATATACTAATAATAAAGATAAAATTTCAGAAGTTATTACTTACTATAATCGTATAGTTCCAAAAGATAAAATTGTTGAAATTGAGTTTGAAAATAATAAAGAAATTAGAAGATTTGGAATTTATTATATAGACTCCACAAAGAGAAAAAACAATTTTTTGGATTGGGATTTAAAAATAGAATCTAACCGAACCGATAGTATAATTAAAACAATCAATTGGGATAATGAAATTTTAAAAACATTGAAAAGTAAACTTGACGATGCTAATTGTATTCAAATAAAAAATGGCGAACCCACTCAAGTTGGATTTGCAAGAAGTGGAATGGGAATGTATTTTTTTAATGTTTATAAAAACCCAATAAATCAAATTGAATTTGACGGACGCAATTTTGATTGTCAATATCGGTATGTAGATAGGCATTTAGTTTTAGAATATGTTGGTGGAGCAATCGGTCCTCAATGTTTTCCAAAAGATGAAAAATAAAAAGACTGCCGCTAACACGGGTTTTGCAAGATGTGGAGTTTAAGGGAAATCTCAGAGGATTTTTAGAAAATACCCGCAAAACTTTTCCATTTTTTAGTTTTTTTGTAATTTTAAAAAATAAAAAAAGGCTAGAGATTGGTTGCCCTCTCTATTTTCGGTTGTGGTAGTCCGCACCTCGTAAAGCCCTCTTCCGTTGTCTGCAAGGTTAAACAGTATATCTCGACAAAAAAAATCACAATGAAAATAGTATTCTTAACAATAATTTTTCTGTTCTTTTCTTCTTGTTCTATTCAAAAAAATGAATACTTGGAATTTGAAACCTCGAATGCAATCGTAATCGGGAGTAAAACAAATATTAGATTAGTTCCAACTTATAGAAAATATAAGAAAAATGTTAAAGTAGAGATTTTTCGACATAATGAATACCTTGACAGTAGAAAAATTACCACTGAAAAATACAATGAAATTTTGAATTTATTTTCGCAAATTTCAGAAAAAGACAGTACCAAAATAAATTGGATAGATTCCCCTTCAATTAAAATAAATTTTAAGAAAAAAGACTCTCTTAGGCGTTTTTATTATATCGGAATTCCTCAAAAAGAGGAGAAGTTATATGAATTAACAAACTTGATTCTAGGAACCGCTAAATTAAAAATACAGGATATCGATTAAAAAACGGCAGATAATATCGTATTTGTGCAAAGCGGGGAGCGGTGTTGAGTCGAAAAGCAGGAAATTTATCCGCAAATGCTTTTCAATTCGACTTTTTTTAATAATTTAGTTTCATTGAAAAAGCCTCTGCTTAGGTTGGTCCAAATTGAACTTTAGGTTCAATTTGGTTCGCCCTTTGCAAATACTTTTTCCGTTAGCGGCAATTGTAAATAACATGACAATGACATTAAGAGAATTTATAAAACAGTTTGATAAACCTAATTCTATTGTTCTTCTTGAAGGTAAAAGAAATGTATTAGAGGCAGACAAAGAAAAGTTGACAGCACTTGGACGTTTGTTAGCATCTAATACAACAAGCATGATATTTAGAAGTGGAAATGCAGAAGGTTCAGATCAATTGTTTTCTGAAGGAGTTACGGCAGTCGACCCTAAAAGATTACAAGTAATTACTCCGTATTCTGGACATAGACAAAAAACGAATAAAGCATACGAAACAATTTCTTTGGACGACATCAATATTGCTGCTGAGCCCGAAGTGGTGTATCAGTCTAAAAGCAATAAGAAAACTGAAAAACTCATTGACAAATTTGTTTCAGGTGACAAGAATCGTTATACAATAAAAGCAGCTTATATAATTAGAGATACTATAAAAGCAATTGGGACAGGCGAAATAAGGCCAGCCACTTTTGGTATTTTCTATGACGATTTAGTTAACCCAATGTCAGGTGGAACGGGACACACAATGAATGTTTGTGAACAGAATAATATTCCGCTAATTGATCAAAAAACATGGTTCAAATGGCTGACAGAATAGAACAACATACTACCGTTAACAGCATCTACAAGAAACTGGCAGTTCAATGGACAAATGGAGCTTTGTACTTCGTATAAAGTTCAGTGCTAGTAGACAGTTTACTTCTCTGAAATCGCCAACTTCTTGTAGTCGCCGGGACGTTATGAACAATCCAATCCCACGCCGAACAATCTGATATTCGACTTTAAAACATAATGAAACAAAATCAGCCGAAAATAATTAGAGTAAGAGAGTTGCTTACAAATGACTCTCTACAAATTCCGAGCTATCAACGTCCTTACAAATGGACAACAAAAAATGTCAATCAACTTATTGACGACATTCTAATACACAAAGAAAAATCGGAGTATCGGTTGGGAACACTCGTCGTTCACAGTCACGACAATATTTCTGACATTGTTGACGGACAGCAACGGACAATTACATTAACATTGATTGCATACGCAATAACTCAAAAACAAAATAAGACGACAGAAGAAGAAAAAGCATTAAAGAGTTTTGACCCAAAACTTTTGAATTTATCTTTTGCCAATGCTATTTCAAAAGCAAATATCCAAAATAACTACAAACAAATTGAAAGACGAATTGCAGATTTTGACGAAAAGGCAATATGGTTTTTCTTGGAAAAATGCACTTTGGTAGAAATTGTTTTGAATGATATTTCAGAGGCATTCCAGTTCTTTGACTCTCAAAATTCAAGAGGTAAGGACCTTGAACCACACGACTTGTTAAAAGCATTCCACTTGCGAGAAATGAATAATTTTTCAACAGAAGAAGAACGCAAAAAAACAGTTGAGAAATGGGAAAGTTTGGACACAGCAAAACTATCAAAATTATTTTCACAGTATTTATTCAGAATTAGAAATTGGAGTAATGGACACTCGGCACGGTATTTTTCAAAAAATGAAGTTGATGTTTTTAAAGGAGTAAGTCCAAACATTGAAGAGAATTATCCTTTTGCAGCTATGCTTCGCATTGCTCACTTTTATGTTGAAAATTACAACCGCTCCTATCACAGAAATATTGACAAAAAAGAAATGACTTTTCCGTTTCAAATAGACGGAACCATCATAAATGGGAAGCGATTTTTTGAAATGATTGAGTATTATCAATTGATGATTGATGACATAAAATCGCAAGAAACAAGTGAAAAATACCCTGTTTTAAAAACAATCAAAACTTATGAGGGCAGTTTTCGCACAGGAGACAAATATATTCGTAACTTGTTTTATTGTGGCTTGATTTATTACATAGACAAATTCGGGGATAAAGATTTATCAAAAGCTATTGATAAAATTTTTGTTTGGGCATATATATTGCGTTTGAAGTTACAAGCAGTTGGACTTGATTCGGTTGATAATTATGCTCTCAATCAAGGGCATTCTCAGATACAGCTATTTAAAAAAATCAAAGAAACGATTAAACCTAATGACATATTAAACTTACGCCTTGAAACTTTAAAAGAAAACAAATCAAGCAAGACAGAACTAATTATTGAACAATTCAAGCGTTTGAAATATTATGAGTGATAAACAACCGAAGTACTACAATATAAAAACATTATTGGGTTCAGATGATTATGTGATTCCAATCTACCAAAGAAATTACGAATGGGGAGAACCTCAAATAACACAACTTATTCAGGACATTGTAGATTACATTCACAAAAGCAAAGTATCAGGGAATAAACCTAAATACTACATTGGTTCTTTAATTGTTTACGAAAGAAAATTAGAAGGAAGCGTAACCTATGAAACTATAGACGGACAACAACGTTTGACAACAATAACCATATTGTTGAACGTAATCAAAAATGAATATTCAGCGATTGATTTATCATGGTATAATAAATTGAATTTGTCTTTTGATTGCCGTAAAGTTGCCTCAAACACGCTTTCGTATCTTTTCAACAATGAAAGTTTAGGCAATAAAGAATGTAATGTTGCTATTCGGCAAGGTTATAAAGATGCTAAAAAATCATTAGCTAAAATATTATCAGACAATAATTTAACTATAGAAGATTTTTGCAACTATTTCTTTGAAAAGGTTACTGTCTTACGTGTTTTAGTCCCAGATGACACCGATTTGAACCATTATTTTGAGATAATGAATAGTCGTGGCGAGCAATTGGAAAAACACGAAATTTTAAAAGCAAAAATGCTTGAAATTCTGGAAGATGATAATTTGAAATATGCTTTCAATTTGATTTGGGAAGCAACTTCAAATATGGAAAAATATGTTCAGTACGGTTTTTCGGTCGCTCAAAGAGATGAACTATTTGGAAAAAATAATTGGAACAATTTGGTTGGTAAAGACGATGTTTATCAAAAATTACAAATCCCAAAAGATAATCAAGCTTCAGAAGAAGCTCTCACTATTAGCCAACTTCTTTTAAAAACAGTAAAACCAATTACTTACAATTCAAGCGATACTGACGAAAGCCCGGATAGATTTAATACAATTATCAATTTTTCGAACTTCCTGCTTCACATTTTAAGAATACAAACAAAATCCGATATTCCATTAGACGATAAACGTCTATTAGAATTGTTTGAGCCGTTTTTAAAACCGGATACAGAAGACAAAAGCAAGAATAAAGAATTTGTAAAAGAACTTGGATATAATCTCTTAAAGGGAAAATTTTTGTTTGACAAATACATTATAAAAAGAGAATTTGCAAAAGGCAGTGACCATTGGAGTTTGAAACGGCTGCAATGGTATGCAGGAAACAAAGTAAGTTATGTTAACACTTTTGACGCAGACAATGCAGAAACTAATGATGGTATAAACAGAGAAATTCTAATGTTGCTTTCAATGTTTCACGTTTCAAATCCAACTTTGGTTTACAAGCATTGGTTGAATGCTTCATTGAAATTTGTTTTAGAATATTCGGGTTCTAATTTGGCGGGCGATTACAAAACATACCTTGAAAATCTTGCAAAGGCATTCTTGAACGACAGGTATTTAGCAAAAAAACCAAAAGAATTTTTTGAAATAATCTATACCAACGAAGGCAAACAAAGAAATTCTGAAATTGATACAAATAAACTCAATCAAGGGACAGTCGTAGAAAATTTTATTTTCAACTATCTGGATTATTTGTTGTGGCAAGATTACAGAGCCGATAAAAACTATTTCAAAATCAAAGATGAACAAGTATTTACAGACAACCGTATAAAAGATTTTGAATACACATTTAGAAGTTCAGTAGAGCATTATTATCCTCAACACCCTATTGACGAAAACTTAATTCTAAAAGGACAAGATGCTGTTTGGTTAGACAACTTCGGAAATTTATGTCTGATTAGCAGTAGTAAAAATTCACGTTTAAGTAATTTAATGCCAACAGCAAAGAAAGATTATTATACAGGAAGTCCAACAATTGACAGTATAAAACAACGCATTATGATGGAATATGAACATTGGGACACAAATGGCTCAAACAATCATAATGAAATAAAAGAACACAGTGAAAAAATGATTGAAATACTGACAGAATAAATAAATGGCTGTTGCCAATAACAGGTCATAAAACATGCTGATTTAACTGGGTTTTCAAACACTTCGTCTCTCATCAAAGTACACCGAGTTAGATAGAGAAAAGATCCAAATCCGGTAGTCTTATCCGCAAGCGTTGTAGACAAAACTTAATGAATGGCAGCAACCAACGAATATTAAAGAGTCTATTAAGCTGACAATATGAAAGGCAACTTGATGGTAACAAAAACTCCAGCCTGTAACAAGGTATTGCCGCAAGCGGAATCGATTTGCTTTTCCGGAAATTTTGTTTACTTTCGAAGCATGGCATTTAGTTGAAGTCAGACGCTAAGCAGCCCCACCTTCGGTAATACCAAGCGAGCGGAATGTTAGCTGCCATATTTTTAATTTTTAAAACGTACATTCAAATGAAATATCTAATTCTACTTATAGTTTCAATAACGACAAAGCTTAATGCACAAACTGATTTAAAATTTTAGAGTTATTTACATAAAAAATACGTGTCTTTGCAGTAAATACAAGTATTATGGAACACATATTTAAGGGGGAGAATATTTTAGAGTTCATAAAGCAATACCCTGACGATGAATCGTGCTTATCAGTTTTGTCAGAAATAAAATGGTCAAATGGTTTTAAATGCAGGAAATGTGGACATAGAAATTACTGCAAAGCAAAACGCCCATTTGATAGAGAATGTACAAGTTGTCATAGCATAGAAAGTCCTACTGCTCATACTTTATTTCATAAAGTGAAATTTGGTATTCAAAAGGCATTTTGTATAGTCTTTGAGATGAGTTGTACCACTAAGAGTATATCAACTATTCAGCTTGCTAAACGCTATGGGATTACGCAAAAAACAGCTTGGCTCTTTACACAGAAAGTTAAAACAGCTATGAAGTCATCCAAACAACATCCAATGAAAGGAGAGGTTCAAGTAGATGAATTTGTAGTAGGAGGCAAAGAAACGGGGAAGCAGGGGAGAAGTTACGACACAAAAAAGCCAAAGTTGTATGTGCCGTTGAGCTTACGGATAAAGGAAAAATTAAAAGAGGATACGCCAAAGTAATTGAAGATTATTCTGCAAAATCTATAAAACCTATATTTGATGACCATATCAGCAAAGAGGCTAAGGTAAAGACAGATAAATGGACTGCATATGCCAAAATAGCTAAAGAATATACCAATATCACACAGGAGAAAAGCGAACCCTTATCAAATTTTAAACAAATCCATACAATAATACAGCAAGTTAAATCGGGATTAAGAACAATACAGACTCATGTAAGTAAATTTCACTTACAGAAATATTTAGATGAATATTTTTACAGACTTAATCGTTCTATTCATAAAGAAACAATTTTTGACAACCTAATAAAAAGAATGGTGAAACATGAATGGTTAGGATGGCATCAAATTGTAGTAATTAAGTAAATAACTCTATAAAATTTAATAAACGTTTGGTTGAAAGCGAAGATAAATGGGGCGCATTTCAAAAAAATGAAGACGATTCTTTTCATTTTGGATTTGTTTATATTGAATCGGATGCTGGTCTGACATTAAATTATGAAGGAACTTTTAAAATTTTGCCAACCGGAGAATTTATTCCTACAAAACTTAACAGTACAAATATGAAAGTTAGACTTCAACCCAATAGTGTTTTGGTTGCTTTTATTCCAGAAAATAAATTTAACGAACTTAAAATTGAAGCTACTCCACGCTGGCTAAAATATTATAAAACGAATGAAAATACAATTGAAAGACTTTATAAATGGGGGTATATGTATAACGCCTGGGGTGAATGTGCAAAGGCTTTAACCTTTCTTGAAAAAGCAGAAAAAATGAATCCAAAATATAGCGGACTTGTGGTGGAACTTGCTTTTTCCTATAACTGTCTAAAGCAATACGACAAAGCAGAAAATATTTTAGAAGAGGAGATAAATTCAAACTCATCAAATGCTTATGTAAGCAAAGAGTACATCTATACTTTAACAAAAATCGATAAAATAGAGAAGGCTGTTCAACAGTATAATTCGGCTAAAAAAACAATAACAGATAAACAATATGATGCTGAAAATTGTTACAATATTTTACAATATTTTTACTTTAAAAAAGACATAGAGAATTTCAATAAATGGTATGAAGAACTCACTACGCTTGACGTAAAAAATAAGATGATTAGAGATTATGCTGACAGAATGAAACAAGATATAAACAAATGATACGGCAGGCTAACACTGCTTTGGTAAATGGCGACTGAAGTGTATTTTTGAGATTTTGTGCTTAAATGAAATTTAGTCATTATCTTGTACTTTTGTGGTGGAACACACTTTTCGCAAATACTCAACCGTTATCTGTAATTTTATGAAAAAAATACTGCTAATTTTAGGTTTCGTTTTTGTAGGAATCGTTATGTCTCTAAACATGAATTTTCAATTGAAAAAGGATGAAATTATTGGGAAATATGCAAATAGGAATTTTTACTAATAAACATTGTTGTGTAGAAGCACCTCATAAGCATGATACTCTAACAATCTATTTATAATGGAACTTTTGAAAGTAAATTTTACGGTAAAGGAAACTTACAAATTTGAAAATAATAATTTGCACTTAAATTGTAATTATGAATATGGCAAAGCGGAATGCAAAACAATAATGACAAATAAACTTTTTCAGAAGCATAGAATAGGGTTAAATTATAAGCTAAGTCATTATTACGAAAAAATTCAATAATCGTTTTTGAGTTTTCAAAAATGATGCTAAGAATTTTTCAAAATAAACAATTAAGAGAATAAAATAAAAAAACGGCAGATAATATCGTGTTTGTGCAAAGCGGGGAGCGGTGTTGAGTCGAAAAGCAGGAAATTTATCCGCAAATGCTTTTCAATTCGACTTTTTTTAATAATTTAGTTTCATTGAAATCGAAGATTCGGCGAAGCCAAAAAGCCTCTGCTTAGGTTGGTCCAAATTGAACTTTAGGTTCAATTTGGTTCGCCCTTTGCAAATACTTTTTCCGTTAGCCGCAATGTTTTTAAAATCTCCTGAAATGAAGATATTTTATAGTTTACTTTTTGTCATTACTCTATCTCAATTTCTATTAAGCCAAAATTCAAATTTTGTTGAATATAAAATTTTGATGATCGGATCCCCACAAGAAATACATTTAATTAAAGATGAAAATGACACTTACCGAGGATATATCAACGCTGAATTCTATAAACCCCATCAAAAGTTTTTAGGCATTTTAATCAGAAAGCATAAAGAAATAGTCATTAAAATAGACTTAAATCCTAGTATTGTAGAAAATACAATGAAGAAATTGCAAAATGCAGGTATTGAAACTATCGAAGACTGCAGAAACGACGCAGACTGTAAATCTATAAACTTTTTAGATCCTGACGTTTTAGTATTTAAAATAAATAATTCAAAAAATACTAAAAAGCTTGAATTCGAAGAAGTTTATCCGGAGAATACTAAAAAGGATAATGTTGAGCAGAATGTTTTGCGTAGAAAGGCACAAATATTAGTTACAATCATCGATGAAAACCTTAAATTAAAGGAAAAATTTAAAATTGTGCGAAAACAACTAAATAAACCGTATTGCTACGGGTGTGGAGGAATCTCCTCTTGTTGCGTATATTAATACTACGGCTAACATCATATTTGCGCAAGGCGGGGAGCGGTGTTGAGTCGAAAAACAGGAAATTTATCCGCCTATGCTTTTCAATTCAACTTTTTTTAATAATTTAGTTTCATTGAAATCGAAGATTCGGCGAAGCCAAAAAGCCTCTGCTTTGGTTGGTTGAAATTGAACGAGTGATTCAAATTCGACCACCTTTCACAAATGCTTTTTCCGTTAGCTGTAGTCATATTACAACACTCTTTTTTAAATGAAAAATAGAATATTTACATTTAATCTTCAAACTTTTAAAGACTTTGAAGATTTTGAAAATTGGCTTAAGATCTTATTTTATCTTAACGATTCATTACAAAAAGAGTATGACTTAATATATCAAGATAGTTTTTATGTAAAAATATATGAGCTTCTCAATGATGGATTAGCATATTCGCAAAAGATACTCAAGAATTGCCACGCAAAAAACGAAACACAAAATGCTAACTGGTATAGCACGTTGATTACTCAAATTGAAAATATACAAAATCAATTTTCTGAAGAGGAATTACAATATATTGAATACAGAAGAAATAAAGTCTGTCATATATTTTTAAGTGGTTATGATAGAATAAAAAAAGATTTAAGCATTAACAAGAAAAGAAAAAATATAGATTTAGAAATATTACAATCAAATCTATACAAAGTCATTAGCAAACTTGAACACCTAGAAAACCCCAATTTATACTTTAACAATAAAATACATCCAATTTTAAACGATCTTTATAAAAAGCTAATAACTACGGCTAACGTTCCGGCGGCTTTGCGAAGTCCCCTTTGGGAGCGAAGCTTCTGTAAGGGGATTTTGCAAAGCTGTTGATGTGCGACGTTCGCGGAGCGGTGTTGAGTTGAAAAACAGGAAATTTATCCGCATATGCTTTTCAATTCGACTTTTTTTAATAATTTAGTCCCATTGAAAAAGCATTTGCTCGGGATAAATTTAAAAGAATGAATACCAAAAATGAAAAACATCTTTTTTAATTTAAGTGTAGCTCTAATTTTAGCGAGCTGTGCTTCAACGGTAAAAACAGATATTTCAAACAAGGAAACGGCATTAACTATAAATGATAAAGTAGCTTTCTTAGATTTAAATCATAAGGTTCCTGAAACGGCTAAAAGAATTGGAAACGCAAAATTTGGCGATTCTGGATTTTCAACGGACTGTAATTTTAATTCAAATCTTATAAGAGCCAGACAGATAGCTCGTGAAAATGGAGCGAATATTGTAAAAGTAACAGAAGCTAAAAACCCGAATTTTTGGAGTACTTGTCATAGAATTGAAGTTGATTTTTACAAATATGAAGGGGATGTTAGTGCTTTACAACAATATCAGTTACAAGTTAAATAAAACTATAAAGAAAAAATATGAGAAAATTATCCTTTATTTTGGGCTTAGCCGTAGTATTTACGACTACAAGTTGTGCAACAATCGTTTCGGGGAGCCGACAAACCGTAAAATTTGCAAGTACGCCAAGTGAAGCTACTGTGTTTATTGATGAGGTGGAAGTTGGAAAAACGCCATACGAAACTAAGCTGGAAAGAAAACGGGAGTATCAAGTTATGATAAAATTAGATGGATATAAATCGTATGAAACCAGAATAACAAAAAAATTTAATGCTTGGTATCTTGGTAATATCGTTTTTGGAGGGATTATTGGGTTAATTGTTGACCCCGTTACAGGAGCGATTTATAGTCTTACTCCAAAAGAACTGGACGCAAAGCTTGAACAAGGAATGGCATTTAATACATCAAAAAATGGAGTTTATATTGCTGTTTCGTTGGAAGTTGATGAAAATTGGAAAAAAGTTGGACAATTAGAAAAGCTTTAAAAAACTTCTGTCAACATCGTATTGACGAAATGGAGAGTTAAGGGAGAAACTGAAAGTTTCTCCCTTTTTTATAAATTTAGAAAAATAATGGAGGGTTGTTGCTTAGAATAGTGTAAGGTTAAACGTTTAGGTTTTCGACGGAATAAAAGTTACAGCGTGGAAACGAGAGAAAATATAAAAGCAAGATGGATTTACTTGAAACTATTGTCTATCTTTGATGGTGTTTTAGTTGATTGGCAACCCTCAGGCATTATCTGAAATTTTATACCAAATGAAACCTTTATTTGCAGCTCTATTAATTGCGCTTTGTGCGACTTCTATAAACGCTCAAGATTTAAACTCAGAACTGAAAACTTTAACGGAACAAAACCAATATAAAAAAATTGTAGAGGAATATTCGAAGAATTACGAAAACTTATCTGCTCAATCTTTGTATTATATCGGCCAAGCGTTCTATATGTTGGAGAACGACAAAGAATGTTTAAAGTTTATGGATTTATCAATCAAAAAGGATAATCAGAATCCGGCTCCCTTTTTTATAAAAGCCTCTACATTAAATTATATGGGGGAGTTTGATGAAGCCATCGTCCATTTTCAAAAAGCTATAAAATTAAATCCAAATGATGTGGAATCGTTGAGTGGTCTTGGCGATGCTTACCATCAAAAAGGAGATTATATAAAAGCGGCGGAGTCTTATTTAAAAGCAACAAAACTTCCTGATTGTCCTGAACGAACATTTTATATGTTGGGCCAGATGTATTCGGATTCAAAAGACACCGAAAAAGCATTAGAAGCATTCTGTCAAGCAAAGAATAATATAAATCCCACCTCCGAATATTATGCGAATTCACTTTTCAATATTGGGTTATTGGAGTCTTTGAAAAAAAATTACGCAAAGGCGGAGCCAATTTTTAAAGAAATTATTCAAATCGCTCCAAATGATTATCATTCCTATTCTAAACTGATTAAAATATACTATCACAATAGGGATTATGATAAGGCTGAACCTTTGAAAAAAAATCTTTATGAGGCACATAGACAAGGTAAGCTAATAGGTACAAATTTGGAAGATATGTTTTGCATCGAGCAATTTGAATGGGAAAATAATAACGTTTTAGTTTTTGAACGTTACGAAAATGGAAATAAAGGTAATATTTATAACAAACATCTGTTTTATGTAAAAGACAAGAATGGAACAACTTTATTGAGGGTGCAAACCGAGTTTTCGCCCACTTCCGTAACTCTAAAAGGATCCGAGTACGTGCTTTGTGCAAATCGGGGTTCTGTTCATTTTAATCCGGGAATTGGATTTAGAGAGGGGTATAAATACGAAGATGTAAAATCGGCCTCAATAAAACTTTTCGAAAAATATCTAAAATAAAAACGGAGGATAAACAAGAGTGCGCAGACGTTAGGATTTTTTTTGGGGGGAGGGGAATCTTGTTTACACGCTTTAGCGTTCACAGATTACTTTTTTTGCGTAAATTAGCGGTAGGGGAAAAGCATCGGTTTTGATCGGTCGAAACTCTTAAAAAAACATTGCAAAATTTGAAATATAACGTCGCTTTATAAACATTTAAATAAATGAGAAAATTTCTTTTATCCATTCTGACACTGGGGGTATTCGTCTATGGTAATGCTCAGAAAATCAAATCGGAAACGTTGGAGCTGACTAAGGTTGTTCAGCCCAAATTACTGAAAACAGAAAATCCTATCGATATTACTTTGGTGAGAACCACCTCTGCTGAAGAACTAAAAAACAATAATCTGCTCAACACTTACGTGAGTGTGCCTAGATACATCCTAAACAACACAAGTACACCGAAGTATATTGCGGTTTTGGATTATTCTTACCAACCGGCTACGGCTAAAATCGGAAAGTTGGGAACGACGTTGAATGAGCTGTATTTTAAATCTAATATTAAGGCCGTTTTGTACCTTATGGAAAGAGATAAGGGTGTTTTTTATCAAGAGGACATCGAATTATCAAACAGTTCGCAAAACAACTGGAAAAGCGAAGAGGTTGGCCTTTCTTCACTTGGAGTTGTTACGCTGTTAAACGAAACCGTATCTAACGCGGATGTGGGGAAATATATTCTAAACGGAGAATTTAGGCCGGAAGTCGTTAATGAAATTGAAAAAAAGCAGATTGAAAGACTGACGATTAAGGCTTATCAAACCATCAGGGATTGTATGACCGAAAACAACGTTAAAAACAGATTGGTTTTCAATTACCTGAAGTCTGGGGATGATTTTACTTCTCCTGATTTTGACAATGCTTATTCTAAGTTAAAAAATAGCATCAATCCAATCAATAAAACGGAAATTCTTGGTGCGATAGAGCTTTGGAAAAATGAAGCGGCGAAAATACCGGAGGGAAGTGAAAAAATAAAAAAGAAATATAAAGCGGCCATTTTGGAAAATATATTAACGGCATTTTATATTATAGATGAATTTAATGCAGATGATGTTGCAAACGAACTCAAAAGGTTGGATGAAAAAAGTGAGGCGCTTTATTTCTACACAAAACAAAAAAAGATTTTTTCGGAGAATAACAAGCAAATAAAGGAATTTAGCTATGCCGCTCTTCCGGACAATGTTCCTATTCCCGAAGTCAATAAAAACTTGTTTAATGCTGCTAATTCTGGCTCTACCGACACGACTTATCCGAAAATTAATAAACTAAGACCGTACAATACGTGGAATTACCATCCTATTCTTAATTTAAACAATCTTAAATACCAGTTGATGGTATTAAAAGATGAGGATAAATTGTTTTTGAAGTATCAAAACTTTTTGATGGACGAGATACTTTGGTACATGATGAATATTAAAAATAATTCCAAAGAGCTTCCGTCAAAATCAAGAAAAGAGCTCGAAGCCTTCATTGCATTTGCAGAAAAGCTGAATCAGGAATACGAAACGAAAAAACTATATAAATTTTCGGATGAGCGAAACTATAAGTTGATGAAAGCGCGGGAGTATGTTTCTGCTAACTATAAATTAAATGATTTCTTTCAATTTATTCCCCATATGGATTTGGCGGTAAATGTTTTTTTTGAAAATAAAAACCCTAAATTAACAAGTGTGTTTAAGGATGTGGTTGAAATAAATTCGATAGTTCAACTAAGGAAATTTGCTTATGACGACTACTACGAAAGCCAAAGAAAAGAAAAGGAAAGAGAATTGGATGAATACATCGAAACCAAGGCTGAAAACATTCCTACATACAAAGATGAAATTTATTTTGAGTTCAAAAATTCAATAAAGGTTTTGGATTATATTAGTGAAAAAAGAGTTTTGTCTGACGAAGAATACAACAACTACCAGTCGTTACTGAATGAAGTTTTATATAGGCTGAACACTTATAAATAGAACTTTTTCGCTGAAAAATTGCCTGAAAAATCTAAATAATCTATGAAGAAATTATTGGCTACTTCTTTAGTGGTTTTAGCTTCTGTTGTAATGGCTCAAAGTTTACCGCGAGTGCCTGCCAGAGGAGCGTCCTCGGTTGTCGGCGAGGTTCGGGTTCATTCGCGTAAAGGCGTTTTGATTGAAAAGCAAGTTTTTGGCATGGGGAAATTCAAGCATCTGACTATCCAGAAAATTGTTTCGAAAGATACGTCTGACAGTTCAACAGAGGGGGTGTTGGGTATTATGACGGAATACAAGACCTACGATGCTTTTTCTCAACGGACTTTGACCATAGATAAGACCGAACTTTCAAAATTAATCGAGTCGTTGTCGATCCTATACCAAAAGGAAAACAATAGGGCAGAGGTTGAGACGAAGTATAAATTTCGGACGTCGAATAATATTGAATTTGGAGGGGTTTATAATGCGGTTAGTAAAGGCTGGGAGAATTATATAACCCTGCCATCAAGGGAAAATAACATTTACGGTTACAGTCGGGAAGAATTAAAGGAGCTGATTGACCTCTTGAAGAAAGTAGAGAAAGAGCTTTAAGAATCCTCGAAATGACCGATACAAATTACCCTATTGCCACTGGAATCGACACCAAAACATTTTACTTAATAGTGTCTTTCTTGAAGAAAGACCGATGGGAACTGCTGGCCGAATATAACGATGAAATGGTTGACAAGGGCGTTGATTTTGATTTGTATTACTTTAAAAAAAGGGATGATTTAATTTGGATGGCATGGAGTAATTGGTTTGAAGGGGAAATAAAAGCCAATATGGAAACGTTAAATGGTCTTTCAAAGAAATTCAATTTGGAATTGAAGTTTGGTACCCCAGAATACCTCAAAGCCCCGGATGTTTTATCAGAAATGGAAGGATTAATCAAATTTAAAGAGGATAACGGGTAACGTTCTGGCTTTGGCATTGCGAAAAATGGGAAAAACAATTGAAGTGAAAGATAAAATAGGGTTTGGAAGGGCTAAATATCGGGTTTTAATCGTTGTGTTTTTTGTTGCTTCTCTATTTTTCAATGGATTGGTTGTGCAGGACTATGATGGTGTTAAAAAATACAATGGACTGGAATTGTTTGTTCTTGGTTTTTTGTCTTTTTGGGGAGGAGGGATTTTGGAGTTTTTGGTATGGCTGGCTAATCCATTAGCGTTATTTGCTTTTTTCTTTTTTAAGAAAAAACCGAAGTGGCGTTTTTTATTTGCATTAATTTCCTTTGGGCTGGCTATCAGCTTTGCGGGTTGGGAGCAAGTGCTGATTTCTGAAAATGGCAGGCAAGGCGAAATAATGACTTTGGGAGCCGCTTATTGGTTTTGGGTTTTAACGCTCATGTTGGTACTGGTTTTGAGTGGATTTGGTTTAATGCAAAAATCAAAGGAGGGGGCTGAGTAAAAAGAAATACTGCATCTGACAACGCTTTGTGGCAATTGGGCTGCGGGATATTGGGACAAAACGGATTTAAGTTAAAGGAAAGAAATGTCTGATATTTACCTTAAAATCGAGAAATGGAAAATATTTTAGGCGGCAATTGGCAAATTTGGATTGCTTTTTTTCATAAGCTGTGCTGTAAAATGAAAAAACGACAACTTAAAACCTTCGGAATTTTAGGTATTGTTCTATCTAATTTGAGTTGTGATCCATCGCATACCATAAAAATCATTAATAATGGAGAATCCGATTTAAAAGTTAAATTTGAGATAGATTCAAAAAATGAAATCCATGCTTTATATAACATTGAAGGGCGAAATAAAGATACGATTTGCTATAATTTGAAAAGTAAGGACACTGTAAAAATGGATTTTGGTATTGGGACATGGTCGGACTCCGAAATTCATGACCAGGCTAATGCATTTAAATCCATAGAGTTTGAAAATAATGATTTGAAAAAAAAATTAAAACAAAAGAAAGTATCGAAACCCTTTTTAAGGAAAATAGAAAAAGTGGGATTTTGGGAGAAGCTTGGAGTACGGAAATCCTAATAATGGAGAAATGATATTGTTGTCAACAAAGCTTTTGTTTGGGTTTAATTTCGTTTGTCTTTTGCGAAACGATAGGAAAATGGGACTTGCATAATATTGCAATGAGGCTTACAAGAGAAGAATTAATGGAAGCCTATAAAGGGTTTACCCACGAAAAGATTATCCGTCTTGCCAAGAAGGAGAGTAAGAGCTTGCGCGACGAGGCAGTTTTAGTGCTTGAATCTGAAATATTACGCAGGAATTTGGATCAAAGTCTTCTTCATTGGGCAAAGTTAGAGCGGGATTTTTTTCAGGGAGAGGAGCTGGAGAGTTTGAAAAAATATTAAAAAAATTGTTGACGAGGGAATACCGGTTGAGGTCGGGAGGAATTTTGTATCTCGTGCCTTGCGAACAGAAAATTAACCACGGTACTATGAAGACGGTATTGACATTAACGCTATTGTTGTTTTTGAATTTTGTTTTTGGGCAAAAAGACGAGGCTTGTTTGGTGGCTTACACGGACTCAACGTCTGGTAATGCGTTGGTAGGTTATAAGTCGTTGGACGGAAATATCGTTATTAAAGCCAAATATCGAGACGGTTCGGATACGTTATGTCGAATGGCTATTGTGTTGACCGCTGACTTAGAGTTTATTGGAATAGATAAAAATGACAGTCTAATATTAGAGCTGTATATTTATGACAACGGACCAGATTATGTTGAAGAAGGGCTGTTCAGATACGTAGAAAACGGAAAGATAGGGTTTGCTGATTTGGATGGTCAAAAAATTATAAAAGCAAAATACGATTTTGCAACGCCTTTTTCTGAGGGGCTTTCCGAGTATTCAATCGGTGGTGAACCGATCTATGAAGATGGGAGAAGCCGTTCTCAAGTGATTAAAGAAAGTGGTTCCAAAGGTTTGATTGACCGGTATTGGACTTGGGGTGGAGAAGTTGTAGAGTCGGGATATCTAAACCGGTATGGGCAGGAGTTTAGAGAGGTAACGGCATTGAAAAAAAATAAGAGGGAGGCGTGGACCAAGGATGGAAAACATTTTTTATTGAATAAAGAAGGGCGGATAATAAAAGTGTATGGCAGGTGAATATACAGTAGTTAGCTGTAATACTAAAAAAACGTTATGGTAGGATTAAGTAGCCCAGTTTTAATATGCATTGTTTTAATTGTCCTAATAATATGTTGTTTGTTTTGGCTAACAATTTCTATAATAAAAAAAGGTAACTACATACAAGTTTACACAAAACTATCAAAAAATTAATCCCCTACTTTCATAAGGGATTTTTTAATTTTATTTTTCGCTTTCTTCGCCTGTATCTTTTGGGTTGAAGTCTAATCCTTTTTTTAGTTTTTTATCGAAACAAGATAGTTTAGTTTCATCTAACGGTTCAATTGTATGCCCTTCTTCATCAAAAGTAAATGGCAATTCTAATTGACCACTTTGTCTAATTTTTAACTTTTCGAACTGTTGCCACATGTGTTTCATATTATCCGAAAGCTGAAACAATGTTACAATTTGATTTATCTGTTGTGTTAAATTTGGTTCTCCAATATCCAATGTTAAATTTTGATGAAATCGTGCGGTGTAGTTTCCATCAGCGCTTTTTGGGGTTATTTTTTTTAATTCTACCAAAACACCTTGTGGAAGTTGCGAATAAATTAAAGTGTTTGTCCATTTTCCAATTACTCCTGGGCGCTTTTGTATTCCTTTTACTGTATAATCCCAGCCGTTAAGTCTAAATAATTCTTTGTAATAAACATCTGGAAATCGCTTTTGCCATGGCAACAACTCTGGAGCAATATACTTATGTAATATTTTTTGAAGCTCGTCATTTTCTCTTTCATGCTGATAACCTGTAACTTCATCAACTAACGCTATAATACCTACTTTAGAAAATGCAAGTAATATTTTATAAGCATTTTCGGCAATTTCAGAATTATTTTTAAAAGCGCCTTTTTCACCAGCTTTTACATAAACATCGCATATATCTGACAAAAGTTCAGCAGGAACACCTTCTGTTTCCACACCTTGTTTATTAACGTAAGGTATTGGTTCTGAAAGTTTTGACATAAGTTCTGACGATATATACGACTCTAAATATTTGGCTGAAAGATATTCGGGAAGTAAAGCGCCTTTCTGCTCTTTCTTTTTAGCCCAATAGTTACCAGACCCTTTAATACCAAAAGCTAATGCTAAACTTCTATTAACTAACACTCTTGTTCCATCCTCTAATACCGCTGACGAAATTTTAAATCCATTTAAGTCTAACTCGCCTTGATGGGTAGCTTTTAATAGTTTTTTACTCATTGTATTAATATTTTGTATGTTAATTTATTATCACTAATGTTTGAAAGCAGAAGATTAAATCTGTTTTCGGTTGTTTGATTTCTTGTATTATATCTAAATACAAATTCATCTACATATTTTCTGTAAATGCTTTTTAGAAGTGAAGTGATAAATACCAACAATACCACGTTTTAGTAGAGACCAAAAACCTTCAATAGTGTTTGTGTGGATTCTGCCTTCAACATATTCAGATTGATTGTGCTTTACAATGCTATGGTTATATATTCTTTCCAAGCCTTTGTAGCCAAGCCATTCGTCAGTATAAAGTTTTGCAGATTCCTTTACATTAGAAATAATTTCACGGCTCAACGTTGCGTGTTGAACATTCTCAACGGCTTTAGCGTTTAGCTTACCTTCACGTTCAACCATTCCAACAACTGGCGTTTTATCTTTTGCACTTCTTCCTTGTGAACCTTCAATCTTTTTATCAGAATGTCGGTTTTTGTTTTTACCACCAATATATGTTTCGTCCGCTTCAACCTCATTATCTAACTCATTATTATTTTCGATACCGAAACATTTTCTAATTCTTTGAAGCATAAACCAAGCGGACTTCTGCGTAATATCTAAATCACGGCTTAATTGAAGTGAAGAGATACCTTTTTTGTGAGAAGTAACGATATAAATAGCAAGAAACCATTTCTGCAACCCTAATTTAGTGTTATCAAAAATGGTATTGGTTTTAACGTTGAAGTATTTGCCTGTGTTTTTACAGCGATATTTATTATCTTTACATTTATAGACTTTAGAACCCTCGTCAAATGGTGAAACTACATTGCCGTTCCAACGCAAAGTTTCTAAATGATTTATGCAAGTTTGCTCATCTGGAAATGCTTTTATTAAGTCTAAAATTGATTTAAAGTTTGTGTTAATCATCACTCTTAAATTTGATACCACAAATGTAAGAAGTTAATTACACAAATAAAAATTATTTTAGTGTAAATTTATATATAGTCGCCTTTTTTATTTTTTTTGAAAGTAATCTATTTCTATATTTGCTGGTTCTCAAATTTATTTAAATGGCTGGGTTTTATTTGTTTTGTGATGAGTCTCTAAAGAGAGGGAAATTTTACTCCAATTTTTACGGAGGCTTACTTATTGATAAAAAAGATTTTGAATGGGTTAATAATCTACTCAAAAGCAAACTACAGGATTTAAATCTTGAAGGTGCTGAACTCAAGTGGAGTAGTGTAAACAACTTTACTCTAAATAGTTATATGGAAATAATATCTGTATTATTTAATCTTGTAAAAGATAATATAATAAAAATAAGGATTATGTTTACAGATAATAGGCTATCGCCTAAAAGTCTTTCTAAAGAGCATCATGAGAATGAATATCACTTATTATAAAACATGCTTTTGGATTTAAAGAAATTCATTCAGATATTCCTATTGATGTAGAATTATTTTTTGATAAAATACCTGATAGTAAAGAGAAAAACGATAGGTTTAAAAAATACATTTACGGACTTCAATATCTTCCTGAATTTATTGATAGTAACATTTTTATAAAGAAAGATTCTATTTACGAAGTGGATTCTAAAAAACATATGCTCATGCAATGTTTAGATATTGTATTAGGTTCTATGTCGTTTAGATTAAACGATATGCATAAAGAAAAACTGCAAGGGCAAAGCCGTAGAGGGAAGCGAACCATAGCTAAAGAAAAATTGTACAAACACATTAATTCTTTAATTAGAGAAATACGACCAAACTTTAATATCGGTATTAGTACTGGTATTGATGGTGATGCATTAAATAGATTCTCACACCCATACCGACACTGGTTGTTTATATCAAACTATACTTAAAATAAAATAGCCCCCAATACTTCTACTGTCCTCCTATGTAACACATAGGGCTTCAAAGCATCAAAAGCTATTTCATTGCAAATATACGACTATTTTTTTACTGTGCAAATTTTTTAGTTATTTTTGTGCATAGAATGAAAAACTTAATAATAATGGGAAGCATAGCAACGTCAATAGATGAACAAATAGATAAATTAGAAAAAAGGGGAATGATTTTTGACATAGACAAGGATAAGGTTAAAGAAATCTTGTTGGATATAGGTTATTATCGTTTGGGATTTTACTGGCACCCTTTTGAAACTAATACAAAAACTCATAAACTTAGAGAGAATATTAAGTTTTCCACAATTTTAAATCTTTATTATTTAGATGTAGACTTAAGGCATCTGCTTATAAAATATATCAATAGAATTGAAATCAACTTCAGAACGAAACTTGTTTACTACTGTTCAAATAAGTATAAATCAACACCCACTTGGTTTATTCACCCAAAGGTAATTTCAAAAGATTTTATTGAAAAATTTGATTATTTCTACAATGATGATTTTATAGCTAAAAATAAAGTAATAGCGAAACATCATAAAAATAATCTCAATGATAAATATGCTCCAGCTTGGAAAACATTAGAATATTTTACTTTTGGAACAAATTTAAAAATATACAAGTCTCTCCTAAATAATGATATAAAGGAGAGAATTTCAAAATTATACAAAGTAAATAATTTTGATAAGTTTACTAAACTTATTGATACCATTGTGTTTGTTAGAAATTATTGTGCACACGGTGGAGTTATGTTTGATTTACGATATGCATATGGCATTCCAAAATTGCCATTTTATGAATTTAATGATAGCGACAGACATTGTTTAGATTCTTGTATAAAGATTATTATATTTATTTTGGAACAAATTTCTGAAAATAGGTCAAAGCAACTTTCAGAAGAATTGGATAAATTATTTGATGAGTATCGTAATAAAGATACCGATGTATATGATATTATTCAGAACAAAATTAAGTATAGGATTTGATTTTTAATAAAACTATCTTGTGTATATAAAATAATTTTGTAAATTTGCATTATCAAAAGTGTCCCACTATTCATTATTATTTAATGCTTTAGTGCTGCACTCAAAAAAAATAAGTATACCTCAGATTTATTCTGAGGTTTTTTTATTCTCAATAGATAGGCTTATTACATAAAAATATCATAACAACTAATAAAAAGCAATTTCCGCCTCACAAAAACACAAAACCCATTGTTTATCAATGGGTTTGTTTTTGAGGTTGCGAAGTATCACAAAGATAGCAAATTTTGAAAGCAATTCACAACAAAGAAAAAAACAATGAACTATTTAGATGAGTTGCGAAGTATCACAGAGATAGCAAATTTTGAAAGCAATTCACAACGATAAAAAGATTGGATAGATTGATGAAAAGCCCACCAAAAACTAATTTCTCTATCTAAAATGATTAGTGTATTTTTGTGAAAAGTAATTATATTATGAGAAAAGCATTTATTCTACTCTTAGGGAGTATTCTAATAGTATCTTGTAAAAAACAATTTGAAAACAAAGGCGAAATAACATTAAAAAACGGAAAAGAGGAAGATGTTACGGTTAAATATAACTGTAATTGTATTGAGAACAAAGTTGATGAAAACACCTTCATAAAATTAGCAAATGAAATATCAAATGAAACAAAAAAAAATACAGGTGAATCTACTTCATATACCCCTAATAAAATTACAATTAAGTTCTCATCAGTCAAAGATTTAGAATATTACGACACTAAAACTCCAATAGAAGAAGTTTTTGAAGTTAAAACATCGTTGTTTTATTCTGTAAAAAATATGTTTGGAAGTGAATTAGATAGAAAAAACGAAGATGTTTTTTATTTAGTAAATGGAGAAATTGACCGAGAATTATCATCTAAAATAAGATTGCCTAAAAGTGAATTAATACACATATATGGTTCATATATCTTAGATAGGGAATTTGTCGCAAAAAACGAAGACTCCGATTTCGTAAAAATAACCCCTTCAATTACAAGTAATAATGAGATACAATTATCTTCAAACAACAGTACAAGAGAAGGCGGGTATGGTACAACATTAGTTTTTTATTACTTTGATAAAGAGTTTTTTAAAGCTAAAGAATTACTAAGGTTAAATTCTAATTCAGATATAAGTCAAGATGAAAAAATATCATTTTTTAAATTAACTAAAGAACAAATAGACAAACTAACGAAAAACGAAGTATTAGCAATTAGAGTTAAAAGAAGAGGAAACGATTTTTATTGCCCTATAAATGATAATGAGAAAACTTACTTTCAAGAGTTCTTTGCTATGCCTGAAGTAAAAAAAGTGTTGGCTAAATAAACAGTAATAAACTATCTACTCAAGCACTCCTAAAAATAGGAGTGTTTTTTTATGCCTATACTTTAAAACACGCTTTTAAAATCAAAAACTTAATTTTTCTGCATAACACACTGATTTTGCTATTTTAACCATCCTCTACTTAAAGTAAATTTGTAAGTAAACTAATAACTTACAATGAATACCAATAACGGAGGATTATTTTTTGGAGCAGCAATAGATATGACCCAATGGCGTAAAGACCTAAAAAAATATACCATTGGAAAAATAATATCAATAATACTTATTCTATTGTTGAGCTATCCTTTTTTTGATATTTATTACAAGGTTTACTTTTTTAAAAATAATGTGAAAAAAGATTTAAATATTCTAAACTTTCAACTAAATGATGACTTTGAAATTCTTGGTAGTGTTGGAAGCGACAATTTTTTAGGGAAGAGTCAAATTACGACAATTGAAATTTCTAACGAAGATAAATTAAGATTAATTGACCAAATTGTACAATCGAAAAATTACAAAGAATTAAAAGATGAAAATGAAAGTAACATAGCATATGACAAAGCATATCCTCCAGAATATTTTTTAACGTCAAATATCCAGAATATTATACACGAAAAATAACAACTAAAATTGAAAATAAAGAGATAGAAATTGATTTGAAAATTGATTTATTTAGAGATGTTATTGAGTATAGTAAATGGGAAAAATAAAAGTACTACAGCTAATAAGGGAGGAGGCGTCAGGCGGTCCGCAGCGCAAAACTCAAGTTTTGTACTTCTATTAAAATTTGTATATTGGCTGAACGTTTCGGCTTCGGAAGCTCGCCCGAACGTAAAGCCCTGAAACACTAATGATGATTATTCCCAATAGTGAAAAATGAATAAAATTATTGTTTTCCAGTTTGTATTTTGGCTTTGCATCGGTTGTAAAAAAACGAATACAGATTGGTATTTGATTCAAAATGATGAGCAAGTTTCAAGGCACTCGGATGTATTCGCATATACTTCGGGCTATATCGATGCTAAAGGAGATACGGTGGTCCCCTTAGATAAATATACAAGATGCTTTACCGATACCGTACGAAATTATGCCATTGTACTTACGGCGGAAGGGAAGCTGATTGGAATTAACAAGAAGGAAAAAAGCTGTTTAATGCGGTTTGGAGTGGAGAAGGCACACCGGTAGGAGAATCCGACGGCATGATTTTAATTACCGAAAATGGTAAATATGGTTTTGCAAATAGTAAAGGGGAAATTGTGATTAAGCCCTCATACGATTGTGCGAGTAGTTTTTATGAAGGCATGGCAAAAGTGTCCAATGATTGTTCGGAAGGGGAGGATGAACACGAAAGATGGAAAATGAATACTTGGTTTGAAATTGATAAGAAGGGGAATGTGGTAAAATAAAACATTTTGCAGTGAACTCTTGGGGAAGGGCGTGTCTGCCGTTGGTGGCTTTGTGTCGGAAAATGACTTGCGAACTTTCAAACTGGACGGGTAAGGCTTATAAAATTCCCAGAAATAAATTAAGGATTGTAAGGATCGTTCGGATGTTTTTAATACAGGAATTTATCTTTTGTTTGGAAAAAATCAAGAGCATAAAGATTCGGTTTACATTGGAGAAGCCGAAAGATTTGGTCACCTATACTTTTCTCCTCCACAATTTTGTTTAACTTAGTGTCCTTGAAAAAGCATCTGCTTTGGTTAGTCTAAATTGAACCAATAGTTCAATTTAGGCTGCTCCGCGTAAATACTTTTTCCGTTGTAGGTAAAATTTTAAAATGATACAGATGAAACAGATTTTAATATATTTACTTTTAATTTGCATAACATTAAGCAGTTGCGGACAAGAAATTGACAAGAAAACTACATCAGAAACGACAACAACTGTTAGCAACAAAAGTAGTATTGACAAAACGGGAAAGACTTTACAAACGAGGTTTAATCCGCCCAATGGATTTCAACGCAAACCCGTTAAAGAAAATTCTTTTGCGAATTACTTGCGTAATCTTCCATTGAAACCAGCAGGAACAAAAGTGAAATATTATAATGGTGACATAAAGTATAAGAATGTTTATGATGCTGTTGTTGATATGGAAATTTCTAATCGAGATTTACAACAATGTGCGGACGCTATTATGCGGTTGCGAGGTGAGTATTTATATTCAATCAAAGCATACGACCAAATTTCCTTTACGCTGACAAACGGATTTAAAATGGACTATACTGAATGGACAAAAGGAAATAGGGTAATTATAAATGGCAATAAAACAGTTTGGAGCAAGACCGCAGAATCATCAAACACTTACAAGGATTTTAGAGACTATATGGAATTTGTTTTCACTTATGCAGGGACCCTTTCACTATCAAAATCTTTACACTCGAAAAATATCAAAGATATGGCTATTGGAGATGTTTTTATTTTGGGTGGTTCGCCTGGGCACGCAGTAATTATTGTAGATGTTGCAGAAAACAAGAAAGGAGAAAAAGTTTTCTTGCTTGCCCAAAGTTATATGCCTGCACAAGAAATACAAATTCTTAAAAACAACTCTGATGATAAACTTAGCCCTTGGTATAGTTCAAATATTGTTGGTAAATTATACACGCCAGAATGGGCATTTGATGTTGGACAATTAAAAACGTGGTAATAAATGAAAAAATAAAAACTGCTTACAACTGGGGGGGCACGCATTTAAAATTAGAAGTTAAATAAAAAACGTAAACCAAAAGAGTATTCTGAAACTTCTTAACCGTAAAAGAAAATTAATAAACTTAAAAATTAAAACAATACGAAAATGCAGGTTACCTTATGGGATAGTGCATGGTATTGCGTGGGAATTAGTATACGGTTATCTTAATAACATGACATAAGCCAATGAGACCAATTTTAATACTGCAGTTCATTTTCTGTATGACTTTTTGGAGTTGTAACTCGACAACTGAAAGTGAAGTGAAGGCGCTTGAGGGGTCCGGATTGCTCAAAAAAATCACTGGAAAAAAGTTTTTTACGTATGACGCAATCGACTATTACACAAACGACTTTGCCGAATCAAAAATAGGCGATTTGTATGACAATCATTCTAAATCAGAACTTGATTCATTTAGGGTAGGGATTATTTTGGGGGATATTCCCCAAAACATTTCGGATTTGGACTTTATAAAAAAGCTGCCCCAAGTTGGTTATAAGAAAACGCTTATTGACCAATCAAAATTTGAAAGTATCGATAGCATTTTTGTAGAAAAAACGACAACAGAACATTGGTCAACAGATTGTATTTACGTTTACCGTGATATCTTGGTATTTAAAAAGGATCACAAAATTGTGGGGACGGCCAAAATTTGTTTCGACTGTATGGCTCACCAAATTAAAGGAACGACTGCAAACATCGAAAACTTTGGGCAAGAAGGCGATTATGAAAGGCTTGAAAAGCTATTGCGAAAATAAGGAAACAGTCTGTAAATAGAGGGAGGGGAGGCTGAAGCGTGAACTCAGTGTTTGTACGCCATCGGGCATTCGCAATTAAGATTGGCTTACTTTATTTGACCTAAATGAAAACGCTAATCATACGAGGAATTGGATTGGACGGCGTGGCATGGGGAAGGAAAAATGAACTGTATTGGGGGGAGTCGTTTCTTTAAGTATGGCAGACCTTCGACACCTCCGTTGTTAAATTTAGACAAGAGGAAAGCGGTTTCACACTGCCGGAGTTTGGGGAATTTAGCTCCATAATGGAGCGGATGGATCTGAAAAAATAAGTAAAGAAAAAGAGGGCGGCATACCCAAGCCCTCCATATAGGTCTGCTAAACTTATAGCGTTTGGTTGCATTCACTCTTAGCAAGAGCGGGGAGCGGGTGGGCTCTCCTAAGAAGTTAAAAAACAAATCTTCTCAGCCTTTTCAGAAAATCGTTAATTTCACTAACCCAAGCCGTTAAAAACGGCTCGTAGCAATAGAAGAATGTCAAAGAGGAATGTGAATTGTTGTTGAAAAATACAAAAAAAGCTCGTAGCAATAGAAGAATGTCAAAGAGGAATGTAAATTGTTGTTGAAAAATACAAAAACGGATCGGAGTGATAGAAGGATGGATGGTTTTTGTTTATGAAATTGAAAATGATTCAAAAAATACTGTTTTCCCGTTTGCGATGGTGTTGAAAAAGATGGCAGGTGTCGGGGAGAGGTGGGGGGGGGCACGCGGTGCGGACCTTACGAAAAAAGTAAATAAAAAACATTAAAAACCATCTTTCTGAAAGGAAAAACAGTCTGCCTTAAATAAAAAGGCAGACTGTTTGTTGGTAAATCATTCGTCCTAAAACAAAAGGCGGATGGATTTCGTAAAAATAAAGAAGTATTTGGATTGAGTAACAAAAAAACAAGCCAAAGTGCTTGTTTTTTGTTGTTAGGAATTACTTTTATTACAATCAATACAGTTTTTGTTAAATCTGATTTTTTTTCCTTCAGGGGGTGCGACGTTTATTTTATCTTCAAACTCCTTTAATCTTTGGTCTAATATATTTTGATAGTCTTCTTTTGAAATGGACTTTGAAAGGTCATATTTTGAAATGAAAAAATCAATTTTGTTTTCATCAGTCGTGTCAGATACTTTTTCTGCGATTAAATGCATTTGATTATCGGCGGTAGACACCTCAAGAATCACACCCTTAAGCCCATTTATTTTAAAAGGACCGTAAGGATTGGGTAATTGTTCGGTATACCAAACAATATATTCTTTACCATGGTATTCGCCTATGGCCTTTTGACATTTAAAATTCAGAATTTTCTTTTTTTCAGAAGTAAGTGTCCAGCGAACCGTTGAATTATCAAATAAAATAGTTTCTATATCATCATTGATGATATTGCTGTAAAATAATCTCGTTTTATTATTGAAATAGATAAATCTTGGTTTGTTAGCAATACTATCTATGGTATTTGTAGGATATACAACTGAACTCCCTATTTTTTTATAGTCGTTTCATATTTCTTGCTTTCTTTTATGTATAACGAATGGTTGGGGTCATAATACAAGACAGATTTCCCCCCTTTGTTAAGGAGATTGGTTTTTGCCTTTTGGGTATTGATAATGTTACAAAAAGCTAGAAATATTAAATAAATTATCGTTTTTATACTTCTCAAATTCATAAAAAAACTTTAAGCGTTATTTATAATCTGGTTTATCATCTAAATCTATAGGATTGGACTTTCTCAACCTTGCTTGTATTCTTTTTTCTAGTTCTCTATACTCATGTGGAGTATATTCCCGTCCATCATTTTTAACTCTCTTGGCATCACCCCTTTTATACTCGGGAATAGGATCAAGATAGTAGTTAAGTAAGATTCTCTTCCAATCTTTTTTTTCAATATTAAAATGATGTAGGTTTAAATATTTTTTTACTATTTTTTCTGCGTCTTCTTCTTCGGAAAGGTTAATATTCTTGTAGAATGTGAAGTGGTAGTGAGCTTCCGTGTCATAAACTTCTAAAATCATTCCTGGTAGCCCATTAAAAACATAAGGACCATAAGGGAGAGGAATTTCCGAAGTAAACTATGCAACCCAACTCCTACCACCGTATTGGGTGGTTGCTTTCAGGACAGTGTAATCTCCTATCTTTTTTTTATCCTCCTCTAATTTCCATTCCAATGATACTTTCGATTTATAGAAATAGTAATTGGGAGAAAGATTCCCTACAAACTCAAAAATATCATCTTTTTTTATCCATTTTACAATATCATTAAATTTGGGCCTTACGGAATTCGTTGTTCTATTCTTGTTATTTAAAGAATCTGCCAAAAGATATTTAGCACTATAAAAATAATTATAGTCCTTATTAATGTCCAGTACCACACTTTCTTTAACATTATAGTCTGTATAGGGTTTAAATGCAGCTTCGTAGTAAAACCTTTTGGTTTGTCCAAATGATAAAGCGGAAACAAAAAATATGAAATAGACGACGATTACTCTCATAATATAGTGATTAATATAGTGAATGACATTGAATAAATTAATAAAGGCAAGTAGTTCTACTTGTCTTTGTTTTTATACCATTGGCGCTGCTGCTTCTTGGTCGTCAGGGCAATCTATTTCTACCCAATCGGAGCAACGTTTTATTTCTATACGATCTCCATTATCGGAAAACGGCTTCGCGAAGGCTGGGATAAGAAAGACGAAACTTTCTATAAACACAAAACTAAGCAAAAACCATTTTTCTTTTGCTAAAATACAAAAATTTGTAAAAGAAAATGGTTTTTTGCGACTAAATATTGCAAAAAGTTCAACGCAAGGGAACTTCACCCCCTCTTTTGCGAAACCGATGTTGCACGATGTTTTTTTATTTTCTGTAACCAATAATTTCAATAACCCTTTTATATGGATAAAATGTGCCATAGACTATTACTTTTTTTGAGAAATATCCTTTTTCTTTTGAAATATTAATTACAATTTTTAATGTGTCGGTTTCATTGGGTTGTAATACTTTTTTATAATTATTTGTTGTGGTACAATCACAAGTCGTTTTAATATATATGTTTTTAATAACTTTTTCACCAATATTTTTTACTGGAATGTTTTGTTTAAGAATGTTTGTCTTAATAGTGTCTAAATCATAAAAAGCCTCCAAATCAATTTTACTCAATTCTTGCTTGTTAAAATTTTCATATTTTTTTAACTCATTATCTTCAGTCAAATGATTATGGGTTTTTCTGATTTATTACAAGGAACAAAGAAACTAAATGCTAAAAAATATTTCATTATTTTCATTTTATTTTGAGATATATGTTGATTTTTCTATATTTTTCTGGTAAAAAACTATTTTCATTAAAAAATAGTGTGCATTTTTGCTCTTTTCTAATGTATGTCATTGGTTGATTTTTTGATGTTTCTGTATATACGTAAACACCTTTATTATCAATTCTTTCTGAAAATCTAAACCCAATAAAAATGCCATCCTTTTTCATCAGTTTATTTTTGTTTATGAATGAAATTTTATTTGCTTCTTCTTTTGGATTTAATACAATTTCTTTAGAGTAAATCTCTTTATCTGCTAAATTATCTTTTGAAGAGTAAATTACGAATTTTATTGAACTCTTTTTTTTCGATATATTTGCTACTCTAAAAATGATTTCTCTAATATCTTGATTTGTTTCCATTTCATTTTTTATATACGTTAATAATTCTTCATCTTTTTTTAGTAGCCATTTAATTTTAAGTTTTTTTTCCGTCTTTGTTGTTTTATTCTTAGTTATTATCACCTCTGGGATATTAACTGTTCTTATTGTATCATTATTTGATTGTGAAAGTAATTCCACACTCAACAATAATACTATTAAAAAAAATAATTTTGATTTCATAATGAAATAATATTTAAAAATAGAGAGGCATAAGCCCCCCTATTCTATATTTAATGGCATTGAACATCATAAGCGTTTTCCATCCATAAAATATAATGAGTTCTTGTACAACAAGTAAGATATTCATTACCAGAACAATTCCAATCACTCCAACCCCAAAATTTTCTACCAGAAGTTGTTTCAGATGTAGAAGTTGAGTTGTCAACTGTACTTTCAAATGACATAATTGTACCTAGTGAAAGTAGTCCAAATATTGCTATTAAAATTCTCTTTTTCATAATAATAAAAAACGTGTTCTCAGTTTTATTTAACCGAGTTGAGAACTTTTTCTTGGCTAAAGATTAATTGTTTTTTTGATGTTACGTTTTTGGTTGTCGTTTCCTCCAAATTTTACACAATAAAATAATTACTAACAGTTCTTTAAAACTTCCTCTGCTATACTTTTAAAACGCGAAGTAAGAACGGCTTGTTTCCAAAATATCGTACAGCTCCTTCGATAGAAACAGTTTTACAAACCCTACCATAGCAAGTGTCTAAAATGCCATCAGATTTAGCTTGCTTTTCCATACGATTATCTACCTTGGTAGACTGCTCTTCAATTTCCAATTTCTTTTTTGTAAAATCCAATGTAGATTTGGGGGTTGCTGATGCAAAACCAAATGCCATAACCAAGGCTACTAAAACAATTTTTTTCATAGTTAAAATTATTAAAGGATTAAACGTTAATTTTGACTTTGCCAATATAGAAATATTTTTTTACAGGCAAATTTTTACAGGTTAAATTTTGTTTATAATCCTTTTTTAATGGGAAAAAGTTGCTGTTATACCGGTGTTTCATCGACTTATTATTTATTCTACTATTATTTTGTAATTTAGCGGATAGAAAAGATGATGGTTTTATTTCACGATAAGATGGGAATCCTTTTAATTAAATGGGATTGTGTTATGAAAAAAGTTGCATTATGGAAGTAAAGAAGAGTTATGAATTTGCGAATTTTGGGATTAGATTAGGAGCATTATTGATTGATGGGCTGTTTTTAGTGCTTATCATGCTTTTCATTATTCCGAAGGTTATAGGTTTATTAAATACAGATTCTTCTGAGTTGTCTTTTTCTTCTTTTTTGCTTCTTGTTTTTTCCTATTTCGTAGGGATTCCATTGGCGGGTCTCTTTTACAGAAGTCTTTTTGAGTCTTCTAAATTTCAGGGAACGCCGGGTAAGATTGTTACGAAAATAAAAGTCGTTGACCATAATTTTCAGCGGTTAACATTCAAACAAGCCCTCTCTCGAAACGCCATGAAGATTTTATCGGCTATGGCTTTCAATATCGGGTATTTATCGGCTTTGGGCAATGATAAATGTTTGACGTGGCATGATAAATTTGCCAAAACGTATGTCATTCGGGAAATTGACCATAGGTTGATCCAATAAAATCGGGGCTTACTGAAGGCTTCTTTAATTATCGGAGAATGAGACTGACTAAAACTAAAGGATTTACTTTTTCCTTATTGAGTTTTGTGGTGGGGTTCGTATGCAATGGTTTAGCTTGGACGGTTTTACCGGGGCCGGTATTCAATACATTGGCTCTCATTGTTGGATTTTCACTTATGTGGATTGGTTTGGGCTTTTTTATTGCGAGCTTTTGGATTGAGAATTAAAAACGGGGCTTAGGGCGGGCCGGTCTTGTCAGAATCTGCTTCTGTTGGAGGCTCTTTTTTAGGGGGGGGATTGCGAAGCTAAGTGCTTTATTTTTCTTTGTTTCAAAGGTTTTAGAGGCTGCTGTTTTGGGGCTTGTGCGGATGGGCGGTTAGATTTGTTTGGGTGTTAGTAAAATTCTTATCTTGTGGGAGAAAATCGTCTGCCGTTTTTGGGTGGATTAAGACGGCTAAACCTTATTATAGCGATGAAGCATAAAGTATTTATTTGGGTTTTTATGATAATGTCTTTGGGGCTGGGGGCTCAGGAGGCAATCGTGTTTAAGACTCGGTATCTTCCGAATACAACGTACGAGGTCGAATTTGGGGTTCGTTCGAAGTTTTATATGGATTTTGAGGGGGATGAGGCCTTTATGAAAGCTTTGAAGAGCAAGGGGGTAGAGCTTCCGATGGTGGGGGAGTCTTCGATTTTGGCTTTGTCGGAAATGGAGACCAAAAGTCAGGAGGGGAATAGCCTTCCTTTTGTGACGACTTACAAGAAAGTGGAAAAAAGCCAGTCCATTGGAGAGGTGAGAGAGGATCGTGTACGGGATGCATTGGAGGGGATGCGGTTTTATGGTTCGCTTGAAAACGGAAACGAGATGCGAGTGGACTCGATTCAGAACAGTCGTTTGGATGAGGCGACTAAACAATTTCTTAAAACCTATATTGAAGAGCTGACTCAGAAGATTAATTTCCCGGACCAGCCGCTGAAGATTGGGGAGGCCTTCGAGCAAAACGTTCCTATGGCTATTCCGTTGGGTGGGATGGGGACGCTGTCGTTTGTCATCAATATCAAGTATACGTTGAAGTCGGTTAAGGGAACCATTGCGTTTTTTGATATTAAGACCGATTTTATTTTGAATTCCGATCTTCCTGATCTTACGTTGGAGTCCAATAATGGGCACGGCTCGGGGGTGTTGGAGTACGACATTGTTAATCATTTTACGAGGAGCCACACGTCGAATTATACGTTTGAGCTGACGGTTCGCAAAGCGGATTTTAAAGTTCGCGTTAAGGCGGAGTCCGAGTCTGTACAAAAGATGAAATTGAAATAATATTCGGATGGGTTTGGTTTTAGGGCATTTTATTGACCGATGGTGCTTAAAGAAAACGAATCGAGCGGAGGGTTAGAGTTTTATTTTCAGTGGGAAACGGTGGCTATGGGGTTAAGGGGTTGGAGAACGATCGGTTTTAGTTGGTTTTTCAAATGATTTGAAGGGTTGGGTGTAATTTGAGGGCTGTTTACTAAAAATAAAGAATAAGTAAAAAGTGATGATATGAACAAGAAAATGACCTCCTTGAAAGCGGAGATGCTTCGGAAAGGGGTTTCAGAGAAAAACTTCGATTATGTTTACCAAGCGGTCAAGTCAGGGACGAAAAGGGAATTTATTCGTGAGAATTTGACTTCGGATGTGCGGAAGGTGGCTCCGGAAATGGCGGATGAGATTTTGGATCGTGTTTTTGAGGCTTTTGGAGGGGAGTTTCGGCAGGAAAACGCTACGGGATATTTATATGCGTCGGCTTATTTTCTTATGACATTGGCTTTGTTGGGATTTATAATTGCCATTTGGAATGGAGCGGTGGGTAATCTGCGGTATTTAATCTTTTCGGTTATAGGTTTTTTCTTCTTTTTATACAAAGGAGTTACAACGCTTATGCGGGCGATTCGGGGAAAGTATCGGGAGGACTGAAAATTTTCGGGAAGGGATATTATTGAAATGTAAGGGGGAAACAAAAAACCGCCCGGCAAACGAAGATGCCGGGCGGTTTTTGTATGTTCCACTTTTATTTGTTGTAGGTGATGGTATGGGTACTGGTAGTGGGGGTACCCGAAGGGGATCCGAGGTAGCTATAAGTGAAGGTGAGGTCAAGCTTGGTCGGATAGCCGCTGGCATTGTAGGTGTACTCGTATTTGGATTCATAGGTGCTTCCGCTTGAGCTGGTGGAAACAATGCTGGCGAAATTGTTGGCCGTTGATGAAAAGCTGTCTCCTAATTCTTCCAGCAGGGCAAAAGAGATTTCATTGAAGCCGGCTACATTTTTGAAAATGCTATTTTGAGTGTCGTAAGTGAAGGTGTTGGTTTCGTAAAAAGTATTGTACTCGGAGACTATGGTTTTGGTGCACTGGGTGGTTTGTCCGTTTGTTAGGGTGTAGCGGAAGGTTATGTTTTTGGTGTTGGTGTAACCGTTGGAAGAGGTTGTTTCGGTTTGGTTGGCGGTGATGGTACCGTCGCCATTATAGTTGTAAAGGGTATTGTACTCTGTGAGGTACTCTCCGTCGTTTTCGTTTCCTTTTGAAGATACTTTGGCTAATTTCCCGTTGGTGTACTCGAAGGAGGTAACGGTTAGTTTATCCTCGCCTTTTTCGGTGATTTTGGAGATGAGGTTGCCGGTGTATTCAAAGGTTAAGACGGTACTGCCTTCCTCCCTGCGGATTTCTTTCAACTTGTTTCCATCGTAGGTCATGATGGCGGTATCGTTAAGGTTTCCTTGGCTATAGGCAATTTTAACGGGGAGAATGGGGATGTTTTCTGTTGGAGACACGATGTCGTTGTTTCGGTCGCAAGCGGTAAGAGCAACGGCTAACACGGGAAATAATAGATATTTTTTCATGATTGTTTAAAACTTTAATTTTTTAAAGAGTAAATGTATTTTTACGGTTTATTAAAATAACAACGCTGCACGATGTTACTTTATTTTAAAAGACTCCGCAGAGGTTTTGCGGAGTCTTTGTGATGGAATTAGCCCAAATAAGGGTATTTGTAGTCTTTTGGAGAAACAAAGGTTTCTTTAATGGAGCGTACAGACACCCAACGAAGAAGGTTCATTTTAGAACCGGCTTTGTCGTTGGTTCCGGATGCTCTTCCTCCTCCGAAAGGCTGTTGGCCAACGACGGCTCCGGTTGGTTTGTCGTTGATGTAAAAGTTTCCGGCGGCGTTTTCCAAGGCTTTGTAGGCTTGGTCAATCGCGTAACGGTCTTGGGCGAAGATGGATCCGGTGAGGGAGTAGGGTGAAGTTTCGTCTACCAGTTTTAATGTTTCCTCCCAGGCTTGGTCTTCGTAGACGTACACGGTTAGTACAGGGCCGAAGATTTCCTCGCACATGCTTTCGTATTTAGGATTGGAGGTTTCGATGACGGTAGGATGTACGAACCATCCTTTTTGGCCGTCGCAGGTACCGCCAAAAATAACGTTGGCTTCATTGGAGGCTTGGGCTCTTTCGATGTAGCCTTTACACTTTTCGAAAGAATTTTGGTCGATAACGGCATTAACGAAATTGGACGGATCCTCCGGTGAACCTATTTTAATGGAGTTTAATTGGGTTTCCATAACTTTTTTCACCTCGCTCCAAAGGGATTTTGGAACGTAGGCTCTGGAAGCGGCAGAACATTTTTGCCCTTGGTATTCAAAGGCTCCTCTCACTAAGGCGGTTGCTACGGCTTGGGCGTTGGCGGACGGATGCACCATTACAAAATCTTTTCCTCCGGTTTCGCCTACGATTCTTGGGTAGGATTTGTAGTTGTGGATGTTGTCTCCGATCATTTTCCACATATTTTGGAAAACGGCGGTAGAACCGGTGAAGTGCAATCCTGCAAAATCAGGGTGGGAGAGAATTTTTTCTGCGGTGGCTTTACCGTCGCTGAATACCATGTTGATGACTCCGTCGGGTAGTCCGGCTTCTTTGAAGACTTCCATGATGACGTGGGCGGAGTAGATTTGCTTGTCGGAAGGTTTCCATACCACGACGTTCCCTAGCATGGCCATGCAGGAAGGAAGGTTTCCGGAGATGGCGGTAAAATTAAACGGGGTTACGGCGAAACAAAAACCTTCCAATGGGCGGTATTCGGAGCGGTTCCAAATGCCGTTGTCGGAAACGGGTTGTTCGGCGTACATTTCTGTCATGAATTCGACGTTGAATCTCAAGAAATCGATGAATTCGCAAGCCGAATCAATTTCCGCTTGATGAACGTTTTTGGACTGGGCGATCATCGTGGCGGCATTTAGTTTGTCGCGGTACGGGCCTGCGATCAGGTCGGCGGCTTTAAGGAAGATGGCGGCTCTTTGCTCCCATCCCAAAGCGTTCCATTTGGCTTTGGCTTGCAGGGCGGCATTAATGGCGTCTTCCACGTGCTGCATGGTTCCTTTGTGGTAGAAACCAAGGTTGTGTTGATGATCCTGTGGCGAGTAAAGATTTACCTTCTCATCGGTGGTGATGTTTTTTCCTCCGATGACCATTGGGATTTCAACTTGCTCTTTCCACATTTTCTTGTAGGTGTCGATTAGGGATTTAACCTCTGGCGATCCCGGTTCGTAAGATCTTACAGGCTCGTTTACGGCGAAAGGAACCTGCGAAATGGCTTTTGACATAGATATTGTAATTTTATTGTGTAAAAACTAACTCCCACAAAAATACGTTTTTATTCGCAGAATAGAAAATGGCCGGGCCTGGAGGGGTTTTCTGAAATTTATAAGGTTTTAAACTAGGAAGTTAGGTGGTTTGGCGGCTGGTTTTTAAAGCGGGATTCGGAGATTTGTTTTGGGGGGTATTTTGTCAAAAGCCTATCTTAGCGCCCGGAAAAAAATATAAAATGTTTTCAAAAATTATAGTGCACAAGGTGGGCAATAAGGTCCACAACGAGAATCTTTTTCTTTCCCAGCACGAGCTTCGTTTGGAAGAGGAAATGAAGGAGATGCTGGAGTCTTTTTTTCTTTCGGCGTTTAAGTCGGAGGAGCATTTTCAGTTTTACAGTGATTCTTATTTGGTGAATAATCCTGTGTACAGTTCGGTGACGGAGATTTTCGAGGATAAGGATCGTTTTGTGTTCGAGAGCGAGAATATTGCCAAACACCTTTACTCGGTGGCGGAAAATCCGAGGGTTCAGGGCGGGGAGTTGTTTGTGGTTTATTTTGAAGGGGAAGAGACGGAAGGCGGTAAGATTGATTCGATTGGGCTTTTCAAGACCGAACGTCGGGAATCTTTTTTGAAGATTCACCCTCGGGAAGACGACGATTACGAGCTGGAGAAAGATTACGGTATCGGATTGGGCAAGTTGGACAAGGGGGCGATTATCTACAATAACAGCCGGGAGGACGGGTATGTGCTTTCTGTGGTGGACAATAATAAGAACGGTGATTTGTACTATTGGTTTGAAGATTTTTTGAAGGTTCGGCAGCGCAATGACGATTACTTTCACACGCAGGAGACGCTGGCGGTCTATAAGGATTACATCACCAAGCAGCTTCCTACGGAGTTTGAGGTTTCCAAGGCGGATCAGGCGGATTTTCTGAACCGATCGCTTAATTTTTTCAAGGAAAAGGAGCAGTTTGATTTTCAGGAATTCACCAATGAGGTGTTGGAAGATCAGAGTGTGATAGAGAGTTTTCTTAACTTCAAGACCGATTACGAGCAAGATATGCAGGTTTCGATTTCGGAGGAGTTTCCGATTAACGAGGCGGCGGTCAAGAAGCAGCAGCGGCATTTTAAATCGGTGATTAAGCTGGATAAAAATTTTCATATTTACGTGCATGGCGACCGTCGGATGATCGAAACGGGTCAGGACGAGAAGGGGAAATACTACCGTCTTTATTTTGAGGAAGAAAAGTAGGGGGCTTTTGAGGGGGGGCTTTATGGAAAAAAGAATCTCTCTTGGATTTGCTTTGAAAAAAGAGGGATAATTAGTAAATTTGGAGACCGATATTTAGGTTTGATTTATTTAAACAATTAAAAAAAACGATATGAAAGTTACAGTGGTAGGTGCAGGAGCCGTAGGGGCGTCTTGTGCGGAGTACATCGCAATGAAAAACTTCTGTTCGGAGGTGGTTTTGGTTGACATCAAGGAAGGCTTTGCCGAGGGTAAGGCTATGGATTTGATGCAGACGGCTTCCCTTAACGGCTTCGATACCAAAATTACGGGGACGACGGGGGATTACAGCAAGACGGCTGGTTCGGATGTGGCGGTGATTACCTCGGGGATTCCGAGAAAACCGGGGATGACTCGGGAGGAGTTAATCGGCATCAATGCGGGTATTGTGAAGGAAGTGACCGAAAACTTGGTGAAGCATTCCCCTAATGTGATTATCGTGGTGGTATCCAATCCGATGGATACGATGGCTTATTTGGTTCATAAGGCGTCTGGGCTTCCTAAAAACCGGATTATAGGAATGGGAGGCGCATTGGATAGCGCACGTTTTAAGTACCGTTTGGCTGAGGCTTTGGAGGCTCCGATTTCCGATGTGGATGGGATGGTGATTGCGGCGCACTCGGATACGGGGATGCTTCCGCTCTTGAGCAAGGCGACGAGAAATGGAGTTCCGGTAACGGCTTTTCTAAGCGAGGAGAAGCAGAATTATGTTATTGAAGAGACCAAAGTGGGCGGGGCGACGTTGACTAAGCTTTTGGGGACATCGGCTTGGTATGCTCCAGGGGCTGCGGTATCGGTGATTGTTCAGGCGATTGCTTGCGATCAGAAGAAGATGATTCCTTGTTCTTTGATGCTTGACGGAGAGTACGGGCAGAAGGACATTTGCCTTGGGGTTCCGGCGATCATCGGAAGAAACGGGGTGGAGAAAATCGTTGAGATTGAACTTACGGCTGAAGAGAAAGCGAAATTTGAAGCGGCCGCTAATGCGGTAAGGGAGGTTAACGGCGATTTGAAATTTTAATTTGGCTGTTTTCAGCTTGACGCTTGAATGATAGACTAAGACTTCGGAGGTATCCGGAGTCTTTTTTAGGTTAATAATTGTTTACATTCGGGGGGACGAACGGGGATTTGTAGTAAATTTGTAAAAAAAGAGAATAATGTTTAGAAAAATTCAGTTTTTAGGCTTGGCTTTGTTGGCTTCGGTTTCGGTTTCGGCTCAGCAGCGTCATAAGAATATTCATCCGGATCGTCCGGCTTTGGTTGTGGGGATTGTGGTGGATCAGATGCGGTGGGATTTTCTTTACCGTTACGAGAATCATTACGGTCAGGGTGGTTTTAAACGTCTGTTGAACGAGGGGTATAACCTCAATAACGTCATGATTGATTATGTGCCTACGGTGACGGCTTTAGGGCATACGGCGGTTTATACGGGATCGGTGCCTTCGATTCATGGCATTGCGGGGAATAATTGGACGGATCGCATGACGGGGAAAGACGTTTACTGTACGACCGATACTTCGGTGAAAGGCGTAGGGGCGACTTCGGAGAAAATCGGGGCTCACTCGCCGAGAAACCTTTGGAGTACAACGATTACCGATCAGTTGAGGATGGCGACCAATTTTCGTTCGCGAGTGGTTGGGGTGTCCCTTAAGGATCGGGCGTCCATTCTGCCTGCGGGGCATAATCCTACGGGGGCGTTTTGGTTTGATGAAGGTTCGGGGCATTTTATAACCAGTACTTATTATATGGAAGAGTTGCCGCAGTGGTTGAAGAAGTTTAATGAAGAAAATTGGGGGAAGAAGCTGGTGGCTAAAGGATGGGAAACTTTGAAACCTCTTAAAGAATATACGGAGAGTACGGCGGATGACGTGCCTTGGGAGAGTCTTTTGGGTAGTGCCAAGACGCCTACGTTTCCTTACAAGAATTTAGCGGCGGATTATGAAGCTAAAAAGGGGTTGATCCGTACGACGCCTTTCGGGAATACGTTGACGCTTAAGATGGCGGAGGCGGCAATTGACGGATATAACCTTGGGCGCAATACCGATACTGATTTTCTGGCGATTAATATTGCGTCTACCGACTATGTGGGGCATGCTTTTGGTCCGAATTCTGTGGAGATTCAGGATACTTATCTTCGTTTGGATAAGGATTTGGAGGGCTTTTTTGCTAAGTTGGATCGTCAGGTGGGCAAAGGCAATTATTTGGTGTTTTTGACGGCGGATCATGGGGCGGCTAATGCGGAAGGGTATATGCAGGCGAATAAGATGGTGACGGGCTTTTTCGGCGATGGTTTGCAGAAGAACTTAGAGGCGGAACTGAAAGCGAAATTTGATAATGACCGGTTGATTTTGGCGATTGATAACTATCAGATTTATCTTAATTACGACCTTATCAGGGAGAATAGTTTGGACGAGAAGGCGGTGAAGGATTATCTTATTGGCTATCTTAATAAGGATCCTCGGGTGCTTTATGCGGTGGATCTGAAAAATGTAGGTTCTGCACCGATTCCCGAGCCGATTAAGTCCAGAATTATTAACGGCTATAATTGGCAGCGTAGTGGTGATATTCAGGTGGTGTCTCACGACGGGCTTCTTCCGGATTATGCTAAAAAGGGAACGACGCACGGGGTTTGGAATTCCTATGATGCTCATATTCCTTTGATATTTATGGGGAAAGGAGTGAAGTCGGGCGAGAGTGCGAAGCCTTACCATATGACGGATATTGCTCCTACGGTGGCTCAGATTTTGAAAATAGAAAACCCTAGTGGAAACATCGGGCAGCCGATTGTAGAGGTTTTGCCTCGGGAGGGGGAGCGTTAATTGATGCTTTTAACGGATGAAAAAAAACCGACGGATGCTTTATGCATCCGTCGGTTTTTATATATAGATGTGAAATGGGTTAAAAGTTAGTAAGGGCGCATTTGTGCTACCACGCGGTCTAGAACGGTTCTCATTTTGCTTACGGCTCCGTCAAAAGCGGCTTTTCTTTCGGAGGCGTTATGCGATACCCGTTCGGGGTTTCGGCCTTTTATTCGGGCTTCGATTACGCATTTTTGATCTCCGGGCGTATCTTTGTTGCTGCTTTCGTCAGAGAAGAAAACTTCATAGCGGGTTAGGTATTCTTCGAACCTTTTCAGGTTGTTTTGCAATTCTTCTCTGTAAAAATCCTTGTCTTTTTGAGTGAATTCGACTTGGTTGTCTGTATTGATGATAATATCCATAGTAATTGATTTTTGGTTGGTAATAATCCATCAAAAATCCGACCATGCTTCTGTTTAAAAATCTTAAAAGACTCATAAAAAAGGTTAAAAAAAATCCGCTCCGGAAGGATCGGGAGCGGAAAAGTTGATGGGTTGAAATCGGTTATTTTCTTTGAGGCGGATAATTCGCCATGATTTCGCTAACGATTTGGGGGATTTGTTTTTGTTTGGCTCTTGGCGAGTCGACAGAGATGCCGTCTCCGATGCCTTGCCAAACCAATTTTTGGGTTTTACCATCGATAAGATCGATGATTAAAGAACCGCTATTGTAGTTGTTGGTCCAGGTCCGGTTCATGCCGAATCCCCACCCCCAAGGGCCTCCCCATCCCCACATGCCGCCGTAAGGGTTTGTGGATTGGATGTCGGTGATTTTCTTATGACTGGCCTTCACGTTGACGATAAGGTCCGGATTTTCTCCTACGGTTAACCCTTTGGATTGCAGTTGGCGGGAGAGTTCGTTAAGCACGCGGTCTTTGTCGATGTCGTTGAGTTTGAGATCGTCAATGCGGAGCTTGTACGTTTTGTATTGGTTGAAGTTGGCGGTTTGCGCATAGTCGGAACGCACTTGGAAAGGGCTGCATGAGCCTAAAGCCAGAGTGCCGGCAAGAAGGATAAAAAGGTATTTTTTCATAACGCTACTATTTTTTTGTTGAGGTTGTTTTACGAATCGGTCTGTTTTTTTATCATAGCCATAGGGGCAGTGTTTGCATCCGCTTTTGCAGCAGTAGCCGCGTTTCAGATGGTATTTTTCGGTGAAGACTTTATACCCGGCTTCATTGTAGTAAAAGTCTTCGTTTATTTTGATGGCAGAATGTTCCATAGGTTAAATTTTCAGCTAAGGAATAATGTTTAATTTTGTCCTTATGATTATTATCACGTGCCGAAGGCTCCTCAAAAATACGAAAATCCGTGGAATTACGCTTTTCCCTTTTATTCTTTTGGGGAAGGCTTCGGATCGTTCGGATCGGGTGCTTCTCAACCATGAGAAAATCCACTTGCGTCAGCAGTTGGAGCTTTTGTTGGTATTTTTTTATTTGTGGTACGTCATTGAATTTTGTTATTGGTATTTCCGTTTGGGGAATACGCATGAAGCCTATCTCTCGATTGGTTTCGAGCGGGAGGCCTATGCTAACGAAGCGTCGATGGATTACCTCCGTACCAGGAAATCTTGGCGCTTTTTGCATTACCTTCGGCGGAAATACGATTAAAAACCATGGTGTAGGAAACAAAAATTACGCCATTTTTGTTTACATTTGCACCTTACAGATGTTTAGTAATGGAAAAGAGAACAGTAAAAGACATTTTAGGAGATTACAAGAAGATTCTTCATCATGATATTACCGTGCAGGGATGGGTTCGGGCTTTTCGTTCGAATCGGTTTATTGCGCTTAACGACGGTTCGACGATTAATAACTTGCAGGTTGTTGTGGATTTTGAGAAGTTTGATGAGGCTTTGGTTAAAGCTATTCATACGGCCTCTTCCCTCAAGGTGGTTGGGGAAGTGGTGGAGAGTCAGGGGGCGGGGCAGTCGGTGGAAATTGTGGCGAAGAAAATCGAGATTTTGGGCGATCATTTCTTCGAGGAGATGCAGAGTACCATTTTGCAACCCAAAAAACACACGCTTGAAAAACTCAGGGAGCAGGCGCATTTGCGTTTTCGGACCAATCTTTTTGGGGCGGTTTTTCGGGTGCGTAGTGCGGTGAGTTTTGCGATTCATCAGTTTTTTAACCAAAACCAATTTTTTTATATCAATACGCCTATTATAACAGGAGCGGATGCCGAGGGGGCGGGCGAAATGTTTGGTGTGACGAATTTTGATCTTCAGGCGGTTCCTCGAACCGAGGATGGTGCGGTAGATTTTTCTCAGGATTTTTTTGGAAAGAAAACCAGCCTTACGGTTTCGGGGCAGTTGGAAGCCGAGACGGCAGCGATGGGGTTAGGGCGTGTTTATACGTTCGGGCCGACGTTCCGTGCGGAGAATAGTAATACGACGCGGCATCTTGCGGAATTTTGGATGGTGGAGCCGGAGGTGGCTTTTAATAATCTGGAGGATAATATTGATTTGGCGGAAGATTTTCTTAAGTACGTCATTCAGTATGTTTTGGATCACTGTAAGGACGATTTGGCCTTTTTGGATAAGCGTTTTGCGGAGGAACAGAAGCAGAAACCGGAAAAAGACCGGGCTAAAGAAGGGTTGATTGAGAAGTTGGAGAATGTCGTTAAAAAGCGCTTCAAGCGGGTTTCTTACAGCGAAGCCATTGAGATTTTGATGAACTCCAAGGAGAATAAAAAGGGGAAATTCCAGTTTCCGGTGGAGCATTGGGGAACGGATTTGCAGAGCGAACACGAGCGTTACTTGGTGGAAAAACACTTTGAAACACCGGTGGTTTTGTTTGATTATCCTAAGGAAATCAAGGCTTTCTATATGCGTTTGAATGAAGATGGGAAAACTGTGGCGGCTATGGATGTGCTGTTTCCAGGGATTGGGGAGATTATTGGCGGTTCCCAAAGGGAAGAACGTTTGGAGGTTTTGAAGCAAAAAATGGACGAGATGCATGTGGATCAAAAGGAGTTGTGGTGGTATCTTGACACCCGTAAGTTTGGTTCTGTGCCTCATGCGGGCTTTGGTTTGGGGTTGGAGCGTTTGGTTCTTTTTGTAACGGGGATGACCAATATCCGCGATGTGATTCCGTTCCCGAGAACCCCCAAAAATGCCGAGTTTTAATAAAAGAGAGAGCAATTAAAAAAACAGCCGACTAATACCCTTAAATACCCTCAAAAAAATATGTTGAAACAAAACTTACAACTCAAACTTGGTCAAAAACTGGCTCCGCAGCAAATTCAGTTGATGAAACTCATCCAGTTGCATACATTGGAGTTTGAGGAGGAGTTGGAGCGTGAATTGGAAGAAAATCCTGCTTTGGAGAGGGTTTCGGAGGATTCTAAAGCGGACGAGTCCTACGAAGATTTAGGAAACGAATACGAGGATGAAGGCTCGGAGAGTATTGAGACCGATTTTGATGTGGAGGAGTACCTTTTCGATGATGAACCTTCTTATAAAACGGCAAGCAGTAATTATTCGCCGGACGATGAGGAGTTCGATAACGAGGGCTTGCTTACGGAGGGGCAGACGCTTTACGATTATTTAATCGAGCAGATCCGTATGGTGAATATGGAGGAAGAAGACCTGAAGATTGCAGAATACCTTATTGGTAATTTGGATACGGACGGTTATTTGAGGCGTGAGATCAAATCCATTGTGGACGATATGGCTTTTTCCCAAGGGATTTATACCACCAAGGAAAAAGTGGAAGGGGTTTTGGAGAACTACGTTCAGAAGTTGGATCCTGCCGGGGTAGGGGCGCGCGATCTTCAGGAGTGTTTATTGCTTCAGATTGAAAAGAAGATTTCGGCGGATAAGGCTGTTAGTTTGGCGGCGGATATTCTTAGGAATCAGTTTGATGCGCTTACCAATAAGCATTACAATAAGATCATGCAGAAGTACGATGTGGAAGAAGAAGATCTTAAAGCGGCTTTGGATGAAGTTGCCAAATTATCTCCTAGGGTGGGAGGAAATTTTGATACCCAGACCATTACGATTAATCAGGAGATTATTCCGGATTTTGTTATTACGGTTAAGGAAACTCAGAAAGGGAAATTCGATGTTATTCCTCAGCTTAACAGCAAAAATGCGCCTACACTTCGTGTTTCGGAGGAGTATAAAGAAATTCTTTCTACGTATTCGCATGACAAAAATTCTCAGGAGCATAAACAGGCGGCGCTTTTCATTAAGCAGAAGCTCGATGCGGCCAAGTGGTATATTGATGCGATTAACCAGCGGCAAAACACTTTGCTTCAGACGATTACGGCGATTGTGAAGTTGCAGAAGGATTATTTTCTTACCGGAGATGACAAGTCGTTGAAACCTATGATTTTAAAGGATGTGGCGGATATTACGGGTTTTGATATTTCCACGATTTCGAGGGTGGTTAAAAGCAAGTATGCCGATACGCCTAATGGCATTGTTTATTTGAAAGACTTGTTTTCGGATTCGCTTACCAATGACGATGGCGAGGAGGTTTCTACTCGCGAGATTAAAACGTATCTTCAGGAAGCCATTGGCAAGGAGAATAAAAAGAAACCTTATACCGATGATGCGTTGGTAGGGATTCTGAAGGAAAAAGGGTATAACATTGCGCGCCGAACGATTGCGAAATACCGGGAGCAGCTCAATATTCCTGTGGCGAGGCTCCGTAAGGAATTATAGAAACGACCGGATTCCGATTAACGGAATCCGGTTTTGTTTTTAGAGGGGAGAGGTGATGAGGTATTCGTCGTAGTGGCCTAGAAACTTCACGGAAGCTCCTAGGGCTCTTAGTTCCTGCAGGGCGTTTTCGGAAAGCACGGGATGCCATGGGGTGGCTACGTTGATGAAGAAAAAATAATTTCCGAGGCCTGTTTTTAGGGTTCGGCTTTCAATTTTCGACAAATTCATTTTTCGCCAGGCAAAAACGGAAAGCACTTGGTGTAGTCCTCCCGAGCGGTCGTCGGGAAGGGTTACGAGCAGGGAGGTTTTTTCGCCGGTGTTTTTTAACGGGAGGGTCAGTCGGTTTTTTTTCTTTCCGATAACGATGAATTTGGTGTGGTTTTGTTCCATATCCTGAATGTTTTCGTGCAGGATTTTCAGACCGTAAAGTTTTGCGGCGTGGGCGTTGGCAATGGCAGCCCAAGGCTCGTCGGGGTGCTGTGCGACCCTTTGGGCGGAGGCGGATGTGGAGCTGAATTCCTGTGTTGGAACAAGGGGGTAGTGTTTTTCCCGAAAGCGAAAGGTCTGGGCTAATGCTTGGGGATGGGAATATATTTTTTCAAAGGTATCGTGTTGGGGGTGCACCATAAGATGGTGGGCGATGGGCATGACGAGTTCGCATTTGATGAAGAGGTCTTCGTGGTTGTAAAGTTCGTCCAAGGTCATGGTTACGGTGCCTTCGATGGAGTTTTCCAAAGGAATGACGGCTTTTTCGGCTTTGGCTTCGCTTACGGCGGTAAAGCACTCGCTTATCGTCCGGCAAGGGAGTAAGCATTCATTGGGGAAGATTTCTTTGGTGGCGAGGGAGGTGAAGGATCCGTCTGGGCCGAGGTAGGCGATTTTCATCAGGGCATTTTCGGGAGTACTCGTGGAGGAACTCTCTCGGAATGGTTGGTTTATTTCGTTTTGCTTCATGCGTAAATTTTATCAAAAGTATGAAAAATCCCTCAATCGTTAAGGAGGGCGGGGTGGGTTTTAGCGGTGATTTTTTGATGAGGCTTTTGGGTTTTTGAACCGAATTTTCCACAAAATAAGCTTTAAAATACGGCAAATGCTTATATTTGTGAGTTGTCTCTTTTTGGGACGAATTTAAGGTTGATATGAGCGAAAACAAAACGGTTCAATACACGGAGGATAACATACGGACGCTTGATTGGCAGGAGCATATTCGCCAACGGCCGGGGATGTATATTGGTAAGTTGGGGGATGGTTCTTCGGCGGATGACGGGATTTATATTCTTCTGAAGGAGATTATAGATAACTCTATTGACGAGTTTGCCATGAAGGCCGGAAAGCGCATCGAGATTAAGCTGGACGAAGGGAAGGTTGCGATTCGGGATTACGGGCGTGGGATTCCTTTGGGGAAGGTGGTGGATGCGGTTTCCAAGATGAATACCGGAGGGAAGTACGACTCCAAGGCTTTCGTAAAAACGGTGGGGCTTAATGGGGTGGGAACCAAAGCGGTGAATGCCCTTTCCAGCTATTTTAAAGTGAAATCGGTTAGGGAAGGTCGCGTGAAAATGGCGGAATTTTCCAAGGGGTTAATTAGCGAAAACCATGAGGAAACCGAAACTGATGAGCGTAACGGTACGGAAATTACGTTTATTCCGGATGTGGAGATTTTTCCTAATTTCAGATTCCGGAAGGAGTATATTTCGCGGATGCTTCGCAATTACGTGTATCTCAATCCGGGGTTGAAAATTACTTTTAACGGCGAGACGTATTATTCGGAGAACGGGCTTAAGGATCTTCTGCAGGAAGAAATTGAAGGGGAAATTTTATATCCGATTATTCATTTGAAGGACGAGGACGTGGAGGTGGCCATTACGCATTCCGATAAATCTCAGTCCGAAACGTATTTTTCGTTTGTCAATGGTCAGAATACCACCCAGGGAGGGACGCACCTGAACGCGTTTAAGGAAGCATATGTGAAAACCATTCGGGAGTTCCTTAATAAGAATTACGAGGCAGCGGATATTCGGAAATCCATTATTGCAGCGGTTTCGGTAAAGGTTATTGAGCCGGTTTTTGAATCCCAGACCAAGACCAAGCTCGGATCGAACGAAATGGAGCCGGGGAAGGAGACCATCCGGACTTTTATGACCAATTTCTTGAAAAAGGAACTGGATAATTTTCTTCACAAGAATCCTGAAACAGCCGAAGCGGTACAGAAAAAAATTCTGGTTTCGGAAAGGGAACGGAAGGAGCTTTCTGGTATTCAAAAGCTAGCTCGGGAGAGGGCCAAGAAGGTGTCTTTGCATAATAAAAAACTTCGGGATTGCCGCCAGCATTACAACGATCAGAAAGCGGAGCGCAAGGCAGAATCCCAAATTTTCATCACGGAGGGGGATTCGGCTTCGGGGTCGATTACCAAATCGAGGGATGTGGAGACCCAGGCGGTATTTTCTTTGCGGGGGAAACCGCTCAACTCTTATGGTTTGACTAAGCGGGTGGTGTATGAGAATGAGGAGTTTAACCTTCTTCAGGCGGCGCTCAATATCGAAGATTCTTTGGAGGATTTGCGTTATAACCAGGTGATTATTGCTACGGATGCCGATGTGGATGGGATGCATATCCGTCTTTTGATGATTACTTTCTTTTTGCAGTTTTTTCCGGATCTTATTAAGCATGGGCATCTTTATATTCTTCAGACGCCTTTGTTTAGAGTTCGGAATAAGAAAGAGACGCGTTATTGCTATACGGATGCCGAAAGGATAAAAGCCTTAAATGAACTGGGGAAAAATCCTGAAATTACCCGATTTAAAGGGCTTGGGGAGATTTCGCCGGACGAATTCAAACATTTTATCGGTAAGGATATTCGTTTGGAGCCGGTGGTGATTGGCAAGGATCAGACGATTGATCAGCTTTTGGAATTTTATATGGGGAAAAATACGCCGGATCGTCAGAGTTTTATTTTGGAGAATTTGGTGGTGGAAGATCCTGAAATCGACAAAAAAGAACGTTTGGAATCGGTAGAATCATAGGTCTTTTGGGATGAGGTTAAGTAATCGCAGTAAATCGGGAACGTACGGTTTTATCAATACCGTCCTTTTGATGGTTTTGGCGTCAGGGGTGGCTTTGTTTGTGCTGAATGAGTTTCGGGAGGTGATTTCGGGATGGAGTCGTTACCTGCTGCTTGCGGTGCCGTTTTTGCTTTGGAGTATTTTTTATTTTCGCGGTCGTCAAATTTTTGAATACGACAGCGATGGAGAGGCTCTTAATTTTAAGAACAGGAGCGTTCGGCCTTCTTTGTGGCGTCCTCTCAGCGATGAATTTCCGAAGTATAAACTGGCGGATTATACCGTTGTGGACGGGGTGTTTTTTCGGCACTTGTATGTTGTGCTTTCTAGCCGAAAGGCTCATGGGGTGCGACTGAAATACGATGTATCTTACCTTTCCGTCAAGGAATTGGGCGATTTGAAATATTCGCTTAGCAAAATAGTAAAAGAAAATAGAGAACAAAATACGTCTACGGACCAAGCCTAATGACAGAAGAATATCATAACGGAGGAGAGAGTTTAAAGAAAGTATCCGGATTGTACCGCGATTGGTTTTTGGATTATGCGTCTTATGTGATCCTGGATCGGGCTATTCCGTCGGTTTATGACGGTTTCAAGCCTGTTCAGCGGAGGATCATGCACTCCATGCGGGAGTTGGAAGACGGACGTTATAATAAGGTGGCCAACATTGTGGGGAATACGATGAAGTACCATCCTCATGGGGATGCTTCGATTACCGATGCGATGGTTCAGATTGGTCAGAAGGAGCTTTTGATTGATACGCAGGGGAACTGGGGGAATATCTATACCGGCGACTCGGCGGCGGCGGCGAGGTATATAGAGGCTCGGTTGACGCCTTTTGCCTTGGAAGTGGTTTTTAATCCTAAGACGACGGAATGGGCAAAGTCTTATGACGGGCGAAATAACGAACCGATTGATTTACCGGTTAAATTTCCTTTGCTTTTGGCGCAAGGGGTGGAAGGTATCGGGGTGGGATTGTCTACGAAGATTCTTCCGCACAATTTTAATGAACTCATTCAGGCTTCGATTCAGTATTTGAGAGGGAAGTCTTTTCAGGTATTTCCGGATTTTCTTACGGCGGGGATGCTGGACGTTTCGGAATATAACGACGGGGAGCGCGGAGGAAAGGTTCGGGCTAGGGCGCGGATTATTCAGAAGGATAAACACCAGCTTTGCATTACCGAACTGCCTTATTCTAAGACGACGGGGGACTTGATAGATTCGATTATCAAGGCGAACGAAAAGGGCAAGATAAAGATCAAGAAAATTGAGGACAATACTTCGGATCAGGTGGAAATTCTTATTCACTTGCATAATGATGTTTCGCCGGATAAGACGATTGATGCATTGTATGCGTTTACGGATTGTCAGGTTTCCATTTCGCCCAATGCCTGTGTGATTGTGGGGGATAAGCCGATGTTTCTTTCGGTGTCGGAAATTTTGAAGATGAATACCGATCACACGGTGGCTTTACTGAAGAAAGAGTTGGAGATTGAGTTGCACGAATTGCAGGAGAACTGGCACTTTGCTTCTTTGGAACGGATCTTCATTGAGAATAGAATTTACCACGCTATTGAGGAGGTTAAAACCTGGGAAGAGGTTTTGGTGACCATTAGGGAGGGGCTGAAGCCTCATACGGGGCATCTTTTGCGGGAAGTGACGGAGGAGGACATTGTTCGTTTGACGGAGATTCGGATTAAGCGAATTTCGCGTTTCGATTTGGATAAATTTAAGGAGACGATTTTGGCTTTGGAAGGGAAAATAGCGGCTTGCAAGCACCATTTGGAGCATTTGATTGATTATGCGGTCGATTATTTTTCCACGATTCAGAAAAAATACGGGAAGGGGAAAGAGCGGAAGACCGAAATTCGGGTTTTTGACACCATTGATGCGACGAAAGTGGCGGTGGCAAACGAGAAGTTTTATGTCAATAGAGAAGAGGGCTTCATTGGGACTTCGATGAAGAAGGACGAATACCTTTTTGATTGTTCGGATATTGACGATATCATTACGTTCCAGAAAGACGGGACGATGAAGGTGGTCAAGGTGGAACCCAAGACGTTTATCGGCAAAAATATTCTTCATGTTGGTATTTGGAAGAAAGGGGATGCCCGTACGGTTTACAATATGATTTATCGGGAAGGGAAGGATGGGCCATATTACATGAAGCGCTTTCCGGTAACGGCCATTACGCGGAATACGGATTACCCTTTGGCGTCCGACAAAAAGGGTTCGGAAGTGCTTTATTTTTCGGCGAATCCTAATGGGGAGGCCGAGACGGTTACCGTTTTGTTGAAGCCTAATGCACGGATACGCAAAAACAAAATCGAGATAGATTTCTCCGAACTGGCGATAAAGGGGCGTAATTCCCGCGGGAATTTGGTAACGAAATATGCCGTTAAAAAGATTGATTTGAAGGAGGAAGGGGTTTCGACGTTGGCTCCCCGCAAAATATGGTTTGATGAAACGGTTCGCCGCCTGAATGTGGATGCCCGAGGTACTTTTTTGGGGAGCTTCAAGGGGGACGATAAGATTCTTACCGTGAACAAAAATGGGGAAGCCCGATTGGTTGGTTTTGATTTGAGCAATCGTTTTGATGACGAGTACTTGATTTTGGAAAAATGGAAGCCGGATCAGCCTGCGGCTTGTATTTATTACGATGGGGAGAAACAGATTTATTACATTAAGCGATTCTTGTTCGATTCCACGGGTAATGTTCAGACGTTCATGCCTTCGGAACATCCTAAATCGTTTATTGAGTTGGTGACTACGGCGTCTGGATCTACGGCAGAATTGGTTTTTGCCAAAGAAAGTGGCAAGGAGAGGGAGCCGGAAGTGGTGGATGTGGATGAATTTATTGCTGTGAAGGGGATTAAGGCGTTAGGAAACCAGTTGACTAAAAATAAAATTAAAACGATTAATTTGACTTTACCGGAGCCGGAAGAAGAGGAAGAAGAAGTTTTTTCTTCGGAGGACGACTTGTCGGAAGAGGAAGATGGGGGAACGATTGGATCGCTTTTTGGCGATGAATAGTTTTTTAGGAAAAAGCGAATTATTGATTACTAAAGGAATTTTATGGATTTGGTTTTACTCGTGATTATTGCAGCGACGGCGGTTGCTAGTTTTATGGGGTTTCAGAATGGAAGCCTGTTTGAGCGATATAAATTTAACGTCAATGCTATTTTGCATAAGAAGGAGTATGTGCGGTTGATTTCTTCGGGGTTTCTTCATGCCGACTGGATGCACCTGATTTTTAATATGCTTACACTTTTTTATTTCGGGCCTATTGTGGTTCGGGCATTTGGGGCTGTGGGCTTTTTTTTGGTGTATTTTGGATCTATTGTGGCGGGTAATTTGTTTTCTTTGTATTTGTACAAGCATCAAGGCTGGTATTCGGCAATTGGTGCCAGCGGTGGGGTTTCTGGAGTTTTGTTTGCGGCAATTGCCGTTTTTCCTCATTTGGAGTTGTTTTTGTTTTTTATTCCCATTCCGATTAAGGGGTATATTTTTGGTGCGTTGTATTTCGGTTATTCGGTGTACATGATGCTTAACCCTAAACCCTATGACCATATTGGTCATGCGGCTCACCTTGGTGGAGCGTTGTTTGGATTGTTGTATGCTGTGGGGCTGCTGCCTTTGGTGGTGTATGGTAATGCTGCTTATTTGCTGATTATGGCTTTGCCTTTGTTTTATCTTGGGTATGAAATTTTTGTGAGGAAGCGGTTGTAAGCACTTGGTTCTGTTTTGGGGGCTGAGAATGTGGAAAAATGCTTTTTTTTGTGGGTTTAGGCACGGTTTTTTCTTTCTTTTTTGCGAATTCTTTCCGACTTTAAGGAGTAAGGATACCTCAATAAAATAAACTCATGGATAGAAGAACTTTTTTGACGAAGCTTGGTCTCACGACGTTTGGCCTTGTGCTGGGACGCTCTGTGATCGGGCAACAGCTGCTGGCTCCGGTTTATAAGGACGGAGGGCATTTTCCTAATATATTGGTTGGGACGGGGTATGGTAATGCGGTGGCGGCGGAGCGTTTGGCAAAGGCGGGGCATCGGGTTCTTATGATTGAAATGGGGTTGGATTGGGAAGGTTATAAGTTGGCGAATCCGGATTTTAGTTTTTATAAAATGACTTCGCCCGGGAAAGAATCCACCTGGATGAATCATTCCTCCCAGGCGCCGATTGGGTTAGGAAATCTTAATCATTTCAGTCGTTTTACTGGGATTTTGGAACGGCGGGATTTTGAACACCTCAAGGTTTACTTGGGCAAGGGCGTGGGAGGAGGTTCCTTGGTTAATGGCGGAATGACGGTAACGCCTCGCAAAGGGTATCTGAAAGAGGTTTTTCGGAAAGTGGGGGTTGATATTCCGTTGGAAGAACTTTATGTTAACTATTTTCCTTTGGCGAATGCTGCTTTGGGACGGGGGATGGTGCCCGAGGATGTGTACCAGAGCGAGTGGTATACTTTTGCCCGATTGGGTGTGGAAGAAGGGGTGGCGGCAGGCTTTACGCCGGTGGAAGTGCCTAATTTGTACGATTTCGATTACATGAGGGAAGAAATTGCGGGGCGGGCTCCGCGTTCGGCCACCAATGTGGAGGTGATTTATGGGAATAACCACGGAAAGAGGGATTTAACTAAAACTTATCTGAAGCGGGCTTTGGCTACGGGGAATGTGACTATTATTCCCCAACATAAAGTGGAGCAGATTACTTCTTTGAAGGACGGAGGTTTTTCTCTTTCGGTCAAGCAGATTGATACGCTTAATAGAACGGTGGCTCAGAAGCGTTTTACTTGCGAAAATCTTTATTTGGGAGCGGGTAGTTTGGGGACTACGGAGCTTTTGTTGCGTTCCAAGGCGTTGGGAGGGCTTTCGAATCTGAATGAAGAGGTTGGCAAGTATTGGGGGAATAATGGCAATACGATGGCTAGTCGCTATACGGCTTTTGTGCTTGGTCATCAGAGTCGGGGGAATCATCAGGCGACGATGCCGGTTCGCGGGTTGGATAATTTTACGGACACCGAGTATCCTTTTTTTGCGGAGATTGCGCCGATGCCGGTTTTGGGGTCTTATACGGCGTTGTATTTGGTGGTCAGTAAGGTGGAGAAGTTGGGGCAGGTGTTGTATGATGTAAAGAACGATGCCATCGGTTTGGAGTGGGGGACGTCGCATACGTTGTCTATGCGGGCGAATGCGAAATATTTTTTATCGAAGATGAATCTTTACGGTTCGACCGGATGGTTTAATAATAAATATGTCAATAATACGGTTTTGTTGCCCAAAGGAGGGGTGGACGAGACGATTTGCTACCATCCGTTGGGCGGTTGTGTTTTGGGCAAGGCGACGGATCTTTATGGTAGGGTTTGCGGCTACCGGCATTTGTATGTGACGGATGGCTCTCTGATTCCGGGGAGTTTGGGGGTTAATCCTTACGTTACGATTACGGCTTTGGCGGAGTATTGTCTTGATCATATTCTAGCAAACGATTACGTTCAGGGATAGGGTACCGAACGATAAAAAAATCAGAAAATAAAGTTTATTTTTTGCGTTGGTGTTTTGTCCGAATGAAAAAAAGTTTTATTTTTGCGGCCTGTTAATCAACCTCTGACGAGAGCCGTGAATGTTGTTTAGCTTTAATGTTTTTTATTTTTTAACTAATGGATTTAGTAAAGTACGTACAAGACAAGTACATTGCAAAAAAAGAATTCCCTGAATTCAAAGCCGGAGACACAATTACTGTGTACTACGAAATTAAGGAAGGTAACAAAACTAGAACGCAGTTCTTCAAAGGAACCGTGATTCAGTTGAGAGGAACAGGGGCAACCAAGACGTTTACCATCAGAAAAATGAGCGGTGATGTAGGGGTTGAGAGGGTTTTCCCAATCAATATGCCTGCGCTTCAGAAGATTGAGGTGGATAGAAGAGGTAAAGTAAGAAGAGCAAGAATCTACTACTTCAGAGATCTTAGAGGTAAGAAAGCGAGAATCAAAGATGCTCCTTTCAAGAAGTAAGATAAGATTTCAAAATAAAAAAGCATCCGAATTATTTTGGATGCTTTTTTTTGTAGGCTTAAAAACGCTAAAGCAAAAGATGAAAAAAAGGAAGGATTAATCCTTCCTTTTTTGAGATTAGAGAGGCTGCACCAACTGCAGGAACCATTCTTTAACTTCCCCTTCCAAGTGTGGTTCAAGTTTTTCTTTTACCCATTGGTGGTATTGATTGAGCCATTGGATTTCTTCTTCGGAGAGGATTTCTTTTACGATGGCTTCCCTGAAAAACGGGCAAATCGTTAAAGTTTCAAATTCGTAAAACTCTGCGAAATCGGTGGTTTTATAAGGTTTGACGGCTACGAGGTTTTCGTGTCGGATGCCGTATTGATTTTCGAGATAGAGGCCGGGCTCGTTGGAAAGCACCATTCCCGGAATCAAATCTTGCGGGTTTAGGTCTTTTCGGATGTTTTGAGGCCCTTCGTGGACGTTCATAAAACTGCCTACCCCATGCCCGACTCCATGGTTGAATTCTTTGCCTTCCATCCATAGAGGGAGGCGAGCGATGGCGTCAAGATGAACGCCTTTGGTGCCTTTGGGGAATTTTACCATCGACAACCGAATCATCCCCTGAAGCACTTTGGTGGAGTCGTGACGGTATTGTTCGGAGACTTCTCCTACGGGGAAGGTACGGGTAATGTCGGTGGTGCCTTCTAAGTATTGCCCTCCGGAATCGACAAGGATGCTGCCTTTATTGGTTACAGGTTCGCTGTTCTCTTTGTCCGCCGAGTAGTGCGGGATGGCATCGTTGCCGTTGTAGCCTACGATGCTTCCAAAGCTTACGCCTACGAAGTTTTCGCCCTCTCTTCGGAATTTTTCAAGTTCGAGACCGATCGAATATTCCGTCATTGGGATTTTTCCGACATTGTGTTTCAGCCAGTATAGAAATTTTACCATTGCCACTCCGTCGCGAACCATTACTTTGCGAAAACCTTCGAGTTCGGTTTCGTTTTTAACGGCTTTCATCAGGTTTCCTGGAACGGCGCCGTGGAGGATGGTGTTGTCTTCTAAGGCAAAAAAGACGGACTGGTTGCTGTTAGGAGACAGAAGAACCCGTTCGTTCTTTTGGGCTTTTAGGTAATCGAAAAAGGTATCGTAATCTTTTACTAATACGCCGGCTTCTTTTAGGTGTTGCTGCGCTTCGGCATTCAATTTTTCCTGATCGACGAAAAGGACGGCTTCTTCGGTAGAAATCACAATATAGCCTAAGAATACAGGGTTGCATTCGACGTCACTGCCTCGTAGGTTTAGGGTCCAAGCCACGTCATCAAGGCTGGAAATCACATGAAGGGAGGCTTGTTGTGCGGCCATTTTTTCGCGAATGGCTTTTAGTTTGTCTTGTACGGACTGGCCTGCTCTTTCGAGAGGATGTACGAAGATCGGATTTTTGACTTCGGATTTTCCTCGTTCAGTCCAAAGGTTTTTAAGTAGAGGTAAATCGACCAGTTTGATGTTTTTCTCGCTCAGGCGGATGCGCATTTCTTCCCAGTTGCTGTTGGCGGTTGCAATGGCATTGACGGCAACGGTTCCTCCGGGCTGGATTTGAGAAAGCATCCAAGAAATATAGTCGGGGACACCGTCTACGCCCATTTTCATCAGTTCGAAATCGGAGCCTTTTAATTCTTTTGGTGCCTGAATAAAATAACGTCCGTCCGTCCAAAGTCCGGCTTGTTCCAAGGTGACTACAGCAAAACCGGCCGATCCCGTAAAACCGGTTAGCCAACTTCTTTCTTTCCATTCGGAGGGCAGGTATTCGCTCATGTGCGGATCGGCGGAAAAAACCACGAAGGCGTCGATATGATTAGCTCTCATTTCTTCCCTTAGGGCAGCCACTTTCTCTTTTGATGTCATCATACAAATTTCGATTTTTAGAGTGTTAAATTTACGAAAAAAAGCCAAATGCGGAATCGGAACATTCCTTTTTTCATTGAAAAAGAAAAAACTCCCGATGCCTTATCGGGAGTTTTCTTGGTCTTTTTAGCGAAGAGGATTAACGGCTGAAAAGTCCGCCGCCCATACCGGGAAGACCGCCGCCCCCCATCTTGCTCATCATCTGCATGAGTTGCTTTCCTTGGGGGCCTTGCATCATTTTCATCATTTTTCCCATCTGGTCGAATTGCTTCATCAGCTGGTTGACTTCCTCCAATTTTCTTCCTGAGCCACGGGCAATCCGTTTTTTACGGCTCATGTCAATAATCGAGGGTTTGCGTCGTTCCTCCGGGGTCATGGAGTAGATAATGGCTTCGATATGCTTGAAGGCATCATCGGAAATATCTACGTCTTTGATGGCTTTTCCCACTCCCGGAATCATCCCCATAAGGTCCTTCATGTTCCCCATTTTTTTGATTTGGTGGATTTGTTTTAGAAAATCGTCGAAACCAAATTCGTTTTTGGCGATTTTTTTATGAAGTTTTTTTGCTTCTTCTTCATCGAATTGTTCTTGGGCTCTTTCTACTAAGGAAACCACGTCTCCCATTCCCAAGATTCGGTCGGCCATTCTCTCGGGATAGAATAAATCCAGAGCCTCCATTTTTTCGCCCGTTGAGATAAATTTAATTGGTTTTTCCACCACGGATCGGATGGTTAAGGCGGCTCCACCCCGGGTGTCCCCGTCCAATTTGGTGAGAACTACCCCGTCAAAATTAAGAGCTTCATTAAAGGCTTTGGCGGTGTTCACAGCATCCTGTCCCGTCATGGAATCCACAACGAAAAGAGTCTCCTGTGGTTTGATGAAGTAATGAACGGATTTTATTTCGTTCATCATTTGCTCGTCAATGGCCAAACGTCCGGCGGTATCCACGATGACCACGTCGTAGTGATTTTGTTGGGCATATTTTACCGCATTTTCAGCAATGGATGAAGGATTCAGAGCGCCCTCTTCCGTATAGACTTCCACTCCGATTTGGCTTCCGAGCACTTTTAATTGATCGATTGCTGCAGGGCGGTAGACGTCGCAGGCCACCAGTAGAGGTTTTTTGTTTCGCTTTTGCTTAAGATAGTTGGCGAGTTTTCCCGAAAAGGTGGTTTTTCCAGACCCTTGCAATCCAGCAATAAGAATGATGCTGGGTTTGCCGGAGAGGTTGATGCCTTCCTGCGTGCCTCCCATGAGCTCTACGAGTTCGTCATGGACGATTTTGGTCATCAATTGCCCCGGAGTAAGGCTGGTGAGCACGTTTTGCCCCAAGGCTTTGTCTTGTACTCGTTTGGTTAAATCCTTGGCTACTTTGTAGTTAACGTCGGCATCCACTAAGGCTCGACGAATTTCTTTCACCGTTTCGGCTACGTTGATTTCGGTGATTTTTCCGCGCCCTTGGAGGTTGTGTAACGCTTTGTCTAATTTATCCTGTAAACTGTTGAACATGGTAACAATTATAATGTATTCGAGGTGCAAAAATAGGGGATTTTTATTATAATTGAAATTTATTCATCTTTGTGGCACTTTTTTAACGTAATAGGATGGGTAAATACAAAGTGGATTTCGTTTACACAGGGGTGTTTTTTTTGATGGTACTTTCTTCGGTGGTTGTGGTTTATGCGCTAGGGAGTTCCCAACGAGTCAATGCATTGGTTGCGATTATGAGTGCAGTAGTGGTGGGGACGGTTTTTTTGCTGCGTTATTTGGGAAAAGGCGGGATAATTGGTTTCTTTTTTTTGGGGACGGTGCTTTTCAAGATGTTTGGTATTGGTTATTTGGCGGTTTTTGAAGCGGAGCTTAAACGAGATTTAGTGTTGTTTTTTGTCATTTTTTGGGGGTATTTAATTTTGGAAGCCTCTTATATTGTGGCCTGTATCCGAAGACAAGATAAATATCATGTAAAGAAAGATAAATAACGTTTACGGGAAAGGAAAAATTTATTACTTTTGCAAAAATTAAGATTAACGAAGTTAAAGATGGCTTTACGTAAACTGTTTTTCATTCTATGGGTTTTTATTGGCGGTTTTGCTTTTGCTGCCAATACGGCGCCTGCGGAGGCGGGAGAAAAATACAATCCGGTACCGTTTATCATGCATCACATCCAGGATTCCCACAGTTGGCATCTTTGGGGAGAAGGGCATCATTCCGTGGGGTTTTCGCTTCCTGTTATTCTTTGGGACGGAGGACTTAAGGTGTTTAGTTCTTCAAAGTTTGGGCACGACGAGAATGAAGTAGCAGAAGTGGATGGTAATTACTATAAGCTATTCCATAATAAAGTGTACAAGACGGATGCGAGTGGAACGATTCATGAACATGACGGTCATCCAACCAATGAAGCGCCTTTGGATTTTTCCATTACCAAAGTGGTAGCCCAAATGATTTTGGCGGCTTTGATTTTGTTGGTTTTGGGATTTGCGACGGCGGCCTCTTACAAAAAGTCCAATGTGCCTTCCGGTGTGGCGAAATTTATTGAGCCTATTGTGGTTTTTGTACGGGATGATATTGCCCTTCAGAATATTGGCTCTTTGAGATATAAGAAATACGTACCTTATTTAGTGACTTTGTTCTTGTTTATTTGGGTGCTTAATATTTTGGGACTTTTCCCGGGAGCAGCTAATACGACCGGAAATATTGCTTTTACTTTCGTTTTGGCTTTGTTTACCATGATTGTGGTGAACTTCAGCGGACGTAAGACTTACTGGAGCCATATGTTTGATCCGCTAGGAAACAATATGCCATGGGGAGGGAAGATTTTGGTTTATTTGATTTTGGTTCCTGTGGAATTGCTAGGGATTATCACTAAGCCTTTTGCCTTGATGATTCGTCTTTTTGCCAATATGACCGCGGGGCACATCATTATCATGGCATTGATTTCCCTTATTTTCATTATGAAAACTTATATGATTACGCCTGTTTCCTTGGGATTGTCTTTGTTCATCTATGTTTTGGAAGTTTTGGTGGCGGCATTGCAGGCTTATATTTTTACGATGCTCACGGCTTTATTCATTGGTTCGGCTGTGGAAGAGCCTCATCATGATCACTAATTTTAGAAATAGAACGAAATCATTTTTATTAATAAAACAACTTTTTTAAATTTTTATATTATGACAGGTAGTATCGCAGCAATCGGAGCTGGTCTAGCAGTTCTAGGCGTAGGATTGGGAATCGGTAAAATTGGTGGTTCTGCAATGGATGGTATTGCAAGGCAACCAGAGCAATCCGGTAAAATCCAGACTGCAATGATTATCGCCGCTGCCCTTATCGAGGGTGCAGGTCTATTCGGTATCGTAGTAGCTCTACTAGGTAACGGATAAGAAAGTTTTTGAATTCTGCAGACGGTTGGTCTGCGGAATTCATTTTCTTTAAAAGTCAGTAATTAAAAAAATTAAATACCTACTATAACATGGATTTATTAACTCCTTCAATAGGAAATATAGCTTGGACGGCTGTTGTTTTCGTTATTCTTTTGTTGTTTCTTTCTAAATTTGCTTGGAAGCCTATTTTGTCTGCGGTAAGCGAGCGAGAGAATTCCATAGTGGATGCGCTTAATCAGGCTAAGTTGGCTAGAAAAGAGATGGAAGAATTGAAAGCGGATAACGAGAAAATCATTCGTGAAGCAAAAGCAGAAAGGGATGCTATACTTAAAGAGGCCAGAGAGATTAAGGATCGTATCGTTGGAGAAGCTAAGGAGGTGGCAAAAGCCGAGGGAGATAAAATTATTGAGGCGGCTAGAGTATCCATTGAGGCCGAGAAGACGGCTGCGATGAACGACATCAAATCCCAAATTGGTTTGCTTTCTGTGAATATTGCTGAAAATATTTTGAAGCAAAAGTTGGATAACAGCGAGGCTCAAAACACTTTGGTTGAAAACTATCTGAACAAACAAAACCTTAACTAATGATGCGTACGTCAAAGGTAGCTAAAAGATATGCGCAGGGCTTTCTTGATTTTGCCCAGGAATCGGGACAGACTTCCACGGTTTTTGCCGAGATGAAAGAAGTGGTGAAAATCATGGATGAATCCAGAGAGCTTAATCGTTTTTTTGAAACCCCGGTGATTGATTCCAAGAAAAAAATGACGGTGGCAGGAGAGATTTTTAAGGCTTTTTCTCCTTCTACGCTCAATATGATTCGTTTAGTGATCCGTCAGGGGAGAGAAGGGCATTTGAGAGGGATTGCGCAGGAGTTTATCAATAAAGTGGACGACTTGAGCGGAGTGAAACGCGTAACGCTTACTTCGGCGGTGGCATTGTCCCAAAGCAATATCGATCAAATCCTGAAGACTTCCGGTCTTTTGGCTTCGGGAGCGAAGTTTGATTTGACGACACGGATTAATCCGGATATTTTGGGCGGATACATTCTCAGAGTGGGTGACCAGCAGATTGACGCTTCAGTGAAATCCAAACTGAACCAAATAAAGAAAGAATTTCAGTTAAATTAAAGAATTAAAACAACCATAAAATGGCAGAAATAAATCCGGCTGAAGTTTCAGCAATTTTGAAACAACAATTAGCGAATTTTGATACCCAGTCCAACGTTGAGGAAGTAGGAACTGTACTTCAAATAGGGGATGGTATTGCCCGTGTATACGGTTTAGAGAATGTACAATACGGGGAGCTTGTGAAGTTTGAGTCAGGAGTAGAGGGCATCGTACTTAACCTTGAAGAAGATAACGTAGGGGTTGCCTTACTTGGAGAGTCTAAGTTGGTTAAAGAAGGAGATACAGTAAAGCGAACCAATCGTATTTCTTCCATCCGTGTAGGGGAAGGGATGTTAGGGCGTGTTGTCGATACTCTTGGAAATCCGATTGATGGAAAGGGACCTATTTCGGGGGATCTTTACGAAATGCCTTTGGAAAGAAAAGCGCCGGGGGTAATCTTCAGACAGCCGGTGAATGAGCCGCTTCAGACGGGGATTGTAGCGATTGATTCCATGATTCCTATCGGAAGAGGGCAGAGGGAGTTGATTATCGGAGACCGTCAGACCGGTAAGACGACGGTAGCGATTGATACGATTATCAACCAAAAAGAATTTTATGATGCCGGAGAACCCGTGTTCTGTATTTATGTTGCTGTAGGGCAGAAAGGTTCTACGGTGGCTCAGATTGTGAAGACTTTGGAAGACCGCGGGGCGATGGCTTATACCGTCGTGGTAGCGGCTAATGCCTCCGATCCTTCGCCAATGCAGGTGTATGCACCGATGGCTGGAGCGGCGATTGGAGAGTACTTCAGAGATACAGGACGTCCTGCGCTGATTATTTACGATGATTTGTCTAAGCAGGCGGTTGCTTACCGTGAGCTTTCGCTTCTTCTTAGAAGACCACCGGGACGTGAGGCTTACCCTGGGGACGTATTCTATCTTCACTCCAGATTGTTGGAAAGAGCGGCCAAAGTCATTAAAGACGATGAAATTGCAAAACAGATGAATGATTTGCCAGAGTCCTTGAAACCAATGGTAAAAGGAGGCGGATCATTAACGGCTCTTCCAATTATCGAGACTCAGGCGGGAGACGTTTCGGCATATATTCCGACCAACGTGATTTCCATTACCGACGGACAGATTTTCTTGGAGTCTGATTTGTTTAACTCTGGGGTTCGTCCGGCGATTAACGTGGGGATTTCCGTATCGCGGGTAGGTGGTAACGCTCAGATTAAATCTATGAAGAAGGTTTCCGGAACCCTTAAGTTGGATCAGGCTCAATATAAGGAATTGGAAGCGTTTGCTAAATTCGGTTCGGATCTTGATGCGGCGACTCAGGCGGTAATTTCCAAAGGGGAGAAAAACGTGGAAGTGCTTAAGCAACCGGTGAACTCTCCACTTCCGGTGGAAAGCCAGGTGGCGATGATTTACGCTGGAACTGAGAATTTGTTGAAGGATGTTCCGGTGGCAAAAGTAAAGGCGTTTATGACCGAGTATGTGGATTTCTTGAAGAGCAAGCATCCGGATACAATGGCTGCAATTAAAGCGGGTAAAATCGACGGTGAGATTACTGGCGTATTGAAACAAGCGGCGGAAGACATTGCTTCAAAATACTAATTAAGAGAAAAAAGCGGGCAGGGTTCACTCTGAAAAGGGCTGAACCTTAGCCTTTAAAAACATAATTTGAACCATATAACGAATGGCTAACTTAAAAGAAATTAGAGGAAGAATCTCGTCCATTTCTTCTACAATGCAGATTACCAGTGCGATGAAAATGGTTTCGGCTTCGAAACTTAAAAAAGCACAGGATGCCATTGTCATGCTAAGACCTTATTCCGAGAAGTTGCAGGAGATTATTGAGAACGTGAGTTCCAGTTCGGATCCTGATCAGGTTTCGGTGTATGCGCAGCAGCGGGAAGGGAAGAGGATTCTTTTCATTCCGATTACTTCCAATAAGGGTTTGGCCGGTGCATTCAACTCATCTATCGTTAAGGAACTGAATCACCAGTTCGAGAAGTTGAACGGTAAAGAGGCCGAGGTTTTAACCATCGGGAAAAAAGTCTTCGATGCGGTCAAAAGGAACCGTAGGGTTTATGATAATCAGAGTCCCGTATTGGATCGTTTGAATTTTGAAGCGGTGTCTAATATTGCGGAAGCGGTAATGGAGGAGTTTAGAAAGGGCACTTTCGATGAAGTTTATTTGGTCTATAATAAATTCATCAATGCGGCAACCCAAAAGGTGCAAACCGAGAGACTTCTGCCGATTGCCATGCCTGAAGCGGAGCAAGTGCAGGGCGAGACCGATTATATTTTCGAGCCGAATCGCCATGTGATTTTGGATAATCTTATCCCGAAATCCATTAAAACGCAGCTTTACAAGGCGATTTTAGATTCCGTAGCTTCCGAGCATGGAGCGAGGATGACGGCGATGCATAAAGCAACCGATAATGCGCAGGCTTTGAAGAACGAATTGGTTATTTACTATAACAAAGCTCGTCAGGCGGCCATTACCAACGAAATCCTTGAGATTGTTTCCGGAGCCGAGGCTTTGAAGAGCAGTTAAAAAATTGTTTAAATAAAAATACGATCCCTCCTTTGTTGGAGGGATTTTATTTTTCCCGAGGGTTTAGAGTGGAAAAGGAGGACGCGGATGAATACCATGTTTAAGACGCTGTGAGGCTATTAAAAAAGCTTCGGGGTGTGTCAAAAAAAAATCCCTATCTTTGCAGGAGATTGATTATAAAAAAATAAATGGATCCCGACAGTTTAGTCAAACTTTTAATTGCTTTATTTCTTGTTTTGCTCAATGGCTTTTTCGTGGCCGCAGAGTTTTCTATCGTTAAAGTTCGTTATTCTCAAATTCAGCTTAAGGCTGCGGAAGGGCACGCCATGGCCAAGCAGGCGGAGCATATCATTAAAAACTTAGATGCTTATCTTTCGGCAACCCAGTTGGGGATTACCTTGGCTTCGCTGGCCTTGGGCTGGGTGGGCGAAAGTGCGCTTCACCATGGGATAGCATCAATTTTCCATTATTTCAATTGGCCTGTTGCGGAAGCGACCATTACCACGATTGCTTTGGTTTTTAGTTTCTTGCTTATTACCATTATGCATATTGTGTTTGGCGAGTTGGTTCCCAAGTCGATTGCCATCCGAAAATCGGAAGCGACCACTTTGGTTATCGCCACGCCGCTTCGGCTTTTTTATAATGTGTTTCGTCCTTTCATTTGGTTGATGAATTCTTTGTCTAATGCATTTTTGCGGTTAATTAAGATTCATCCGGCTTCGGATCATGAAATTCACTCGACGGAGGAACTTCAGTTATTGGTAAAGCAGTCTGCGGATTCGGGGGAAATTCAGGAGGAAAATTATGAGATTATAAAAAATGCCTTCGACTTCACCGACCATTCGGCCAAGCAGATTATGGTGCCTCGCCAAAATATTCTTTCCATTGATATCGAGGAACCTGTGGAGGAGATTATCAATCAAATTATGGACAGCGGTTATTCCCGTATACCGGTTTATGAAGATTCGATTGATAATGTAATTGGAATTTTTTACACCAAGGAAATTATTCGCGAATACATTCGTCGGAAAGGGGATTTGAGCCATGACGATTTGCGCGGATTGATGCGGGAAGCATTCTTTGTGGTGGGAAGTAAGAAAATTTCGGATTTGATGAAGGTGTTTCAGCTTAAGAAACAGCATTTGGCGATTGTTATTGACGAATTCGGGGGAACGGAAGGAATCATTACCTTGGAGGATATTTTGGAGGAGCTCGTGGGAGAAATTCAGGATGAGGAAGACGACGAGGATAACATTGTCGACAAAGTGGGCGAAAACGTCTATTGGGTTCAGGCCACCCAGCCGTTGGACGAGATTAATAAATTTTTGCCTAAGCCTTTTGCGTTGTCGGAGGAAGGGGAGTACAATACCCTTGCCGGTTTTGTTTTACACGAATTGGAGGATATTCCGGAGGAAAATCAGGAGTTTGATCTCAATGGCTATCATTTTAAGATTCTTAAGATGAACAATAAAAGTGTGGAAGTGGTGGAGCTGGAGTACGTGAAACCTAACGATGTTATTAGCGAGTTAGCGGATGAATTCACAGGAAACTGATTAGCGAAAGGACAGGATTATGGAACGAGATAAATTCAGGATATTGGGATATGATTCGCCTCAGCGGGAGTACGATCAGGAGGTGTTGCTTTTGGAGGAGACCGATGCGTCCAACAAATTGGTGCTTTGGAACGATGATGTTAATACGTTTGATTTTGTGATAGCATCCTTGATGGAAATTTGTGGACACACCTTGGAACAGGCCGAACAGTGTACCATTTTAGTGCATTACAAAGGAAAATGTACGGTGAAAACGGGGGCGATGGAGGTTTTGAAACCTATGCATGAACGGTTGATTTCGAGAGGATTGACCAGCGAAATTCAATAAAAGGCTAAAAGAAAGCCATTAAAATTTAATAGAGCAGTCTTTTTCGGATAGAGAGGGGCTGTTTTTTATTTTCGGCTTGGGGATAAAGCCGGAAGGGGTTCTCGCGGAATTAACATAAATTCCTTATTTTTGCAACCTAAAAATTGAAACAATGTCTTTATCGGAACAGGAAATCATTCGTCGCGAAAAGCTGAATAAACTCACCGCTATGGGGATCAATGCCTTCCCGGCGGAGGAGTATCCCATTACCCATACCACACAATCTATAAAAGAAAATTTTCAGGAAGGAGGCAAGGTAAAAATCGCCGGCAGACTAATGTCCAGAAGAATCCAGGGGAAAGCTTCTTTTGCCGAATTGCAAGATAGCGAGGGCCGAATCCAAGTGTATTTTAATAGAGATGAAATTTGTCCTGACGAAGACAAAACGCTTTATAACGAAGTCTATAAACATTTGCTTGATATTGGCGATATTATAGGCGTGGAAGGCGAATTATTCAAAACTCAAGTGGGCGAAATGACGGTGATGGTTAAAAACTTTACCCTTTTAACCAAAACGCTTCGTCCTTTGCCTCAGGCTAAAACCGATGAAAACGGCGTGGTACACGATGCCTTTAACGACCCTGAATTGCGTTACAGACAGCGTTATGTAGACCTTACGGTAAATCCGCAGGTGAAGGAAATTTTTGTGAAGAGAACCAAATTGTTCAACGCAATGCGGGGGTTCTTTAATGACGCAGGCTATTTTGAGGTGGAAACACCTATTTTACAAGCCATTCCGGGGGGAGCTTCGGCAAGGCCGTTCATTACGCATCATAATGCTTTGGATATTCCGCTTTATATGAGGATTGCCAATGAGCTTTATCTTAAAAGGCTTATCGTTGGTGGGTTTGATGGCGTGTATGAATTCTCCAAAAACTTCCGTAACGAAGGAATGGACCGAACCCACAACCCTGAGTTTACAGCCATGGAGATTTATGTGGCGTACAAGGATTACAACTGGATGATGGATTTCACCGAAAGACTGTTGGAGCATTGTGCTACTGCGGTGAATGGGAAGCCTGAATCTCAGTTTGGCGAACATACCATCAACTGGAAAGCCCCTTACCCAAGAATTTCCATGACGGAAGCCATTCAGAAATTTACAGGGTTTGATATTACAGGAAAAACCGAAGAGGAGCTTAGGACCTTTGCTAAATCCATCGGTATTGAAGTAGATGACACGATGGGGAAAGGGAAACTCATTGATGAAATTTTCGGAGAGAAGTGTGAAGGTAACTTCATTCAGCCGACTTTCATTACCGATTACCCTATCGAAATGTCGCCGCTAACCAAAAAACACCGAAGCAAAGAGGGCTTAACCGAAAGATTTGAGTTGATGGTTTGCGGAAAAGAAATTGCCAATGCTTACTCTGAGCTTAACGACCCTATCGACCAAAGAGAACGTTTTGAGGAGCAGCTTAAACTTTCAGAAAAGGGCGATGACGAGGCGATGTTTATTGACCAAGATTTCCTAAGAGCCTTAGAATACGGTATGCCGCCTACGGCTGGTTTGGGTATCGGTATGGACAGGTTGGTGATGTTCTTGACGAATAATGCGTCTATTCAGGAGGTGCTGTTCTTCCCTCAAATGCGTCCGGAAAAGGCTCAGCCTAAAGTGGAACTGACCGAGGACGAGCAGAAAATACTTTCCATTCTCAGCCAATATCACGATGAAGTGCCTTTGGCAACCGTGAAAGACCAGTCCGGACTCTCCGGTAAAAAATGGGATAAGGCCACCAAAAGCCTTTCTAAAAACCAATGCGTTAAGGTGGAAAAAATCAATGATGAACTGTGGATGAAAAAACTCTAACTGCCGTTGCACAAGGCGAAACTGTGGTTTTGTCTTTGAGTTAGTAGAAAATATACTTAAAATCAAATTCAAAATATATTATGAAAATAAAATTTCTAATTCTATTTCTAATTCTACTTTTTAACGCTTCATTTTCTCAAAAACTAATATTTAGTGGCTATGTAGATTCCGATTTTACTTCCGACACAATCTATTATAGTATTGATAAAATGGAATTTTCGAAAGAAAATTTTATCACGCTCAATAAATACAAATATAAGTTGGAGCTTGATTTAAAAAAACACAAAAAAAGTAAATATCTGTTTTTTTCAAATTCTTTGTGGAATTATGATACACCTGACAGAAAAGAAAATTGTGTTCACAGGTATGATTTGAAAGGAATTTTAAAGCATTTTAATGACAGGACTTCTGATATCAATATAGAAAATGATGTGATTAAACGTTTTGAATGTGGAATCCGGAAAGAGCCGTTTTCTTTACCTGAAAATAAAAAATTTGAAGGAAAATATGAATTTACAGTTAATGGAGAAAAAAGAAATACGGAGATTAATTCTCTGTTTGTTGAATCAACTTTAGAAACAATTAATAATAAATTAATGACAAATGAAATTTCTAACTGGAAGTATTTTCCGAATGAGAAAATTTTAGAATTTTCAAGAGTAAAACAATACAATCCAATTCTCGGTTTAGAATTGATGATTACGGACATATATAGGTTTGATGTAGAAGAAAAAGACGGTTTTTTGTTATTTAAGTCCAAAACAGGAGATTATCAGTTAAAAAAATTATAACTTCTGCTAACATGGGTTTTGCGTCAAGCGGCTGAAGTGAAAAATTCAACGGCGGTTTTTCAATTGACCATTAGTAATAATATCAACTTTTGTGACTCAATTTCCCGCCCGAACGCGAACGCAAAGCCCCGAGATGATGTGCGTAGCGATAACCTTTATTAAATCAAATCTGTTTAAAAAAACTTTAAACAGATTTTTTTTGTATCTTCGGAGGGCTAACCCCTTCAATTTTAATGGTATGAGCATTACGGATTTAAACAACACGCATCTGACAGAGCCACAAATGGAAGCCATAAAACAGGCACTAACGGCTTTGGAAACGGCAATGGCAAGCCTTCAAGTGAACCTGACCCCGGAGGAGAGAAACCGCTATGGGCGGGTGAATGAGCAAAACAAACTCTTTGTGGGGAAAGTGAATGAATACGCCCTGTCCGAACCAGCCTTGCGTTCGCAGGATGTGGATTGGGACGAGTTTGCCAAAGACTTTAAGAGCCGGAACTTTTTGGAAGGCATTATCAACCGGCTGAACAGCCTTTCTACCCGTGCCAACAACGCCAAGACGCTTCACGATTACGATAACTATCAGGACGCTTTGGCGGATTACGCTTACACCTCGTTCCGTGTGGGGTCTAAAGCGGTGGGCTTCGAGGATAAGCATAAGGAATTAAAACAATTCTTCAAACGCCGGAACAGAAACACGACAGTAGAGCCCCCTAAAGAGGGCGAATAATCCCAATCTTCCCCCGGAAACCCCTTAGTGCTTCTTTACAGTGGCGTTAAGGGGTTGGGGGATTCTAAAAATCCGTCCCAATTCTTCTTAAAACAGAAAAATAGACTTAAAATCTTAAAAAATAGGACTTCTAAGAGGCGTCGGAAGACCTTTTTAAATCAAAATCCCACCCCTCGGGTCCAAAATCCCACCTCGGAGGTTCAAAATAGCTCCTCAAAGGTCTAAAATACTACCCCGAAGGTCAAAAACCATATCAAAAAGGTCCTCCGGAGCATCAAAAAGGTCTTCCGAACCTTTAAAATGATATTCCCGAGCGTTAAAATCATTCATCGGATGATTAAAATAAGGTTCCAAAGGGTTAAAATAGTCGTCCCAATGCTTGTATCAACGGAAGAGGTGTGGTTTTTTATGATTTCTTTATGGCATAATCCATCATTTCTGGAATAGCGCCTCCTGCAATTTCCCACAAATACAAACTCGCCACTGAGCCATACGGGCTATATCTTCGGCGGTATTTTTCAAAGAGTTTTGGGGTGATTTCTCGGTGACGGTGCAGCATTCTGAGTCCACGATGAATGGCAAGGTCGCCATAGCTTAGAACATCGGGGCGTTGCATAGAGAAAATCATCAGCATTTCGGCAGTCCAAACGCCAATGCCTTTCAGTTCGCAAAGTTTTTGGCAGACTTGGGCATCGCTCATCGTGTGTAGTTCTTCCAAAATCAGTTCTTTACAAGCCACCTTTTGGGCAATTCCCTGCATATAGGACACTTTCCGAAAAGACAGTCCCACTCTTTGCAATTCTTCGGCTGGAAAAGCGGCTATGGTAGGGGCATCTACGGTGGTGAGCAAGTCTTTCATCTTTTGCCAAATACTTTCTTGGGTTTTGGTAGAGATTTGTTGCCCCACTATCTTTTTCATCAAGGCTTTGAATAAATCGGGGATTATAGGGCGTTCAATCATCCCAATGCGTTCTATGGCTTCGGCTAATTTTTTATCTTTTGATTTAAGGTAATTGATTTCTTGAGTTCCGTATTGAAAGACGAGCATAATAGGGATTGTTTTATTGTACAAAAGAAACAAAAAAATCCGTAGAATCCATCGCTTTACCCTATTTAATTGGGGTTAAAATCTTCACCTATTTTTATCTTCCCGAACATCAAAACGACCCGCCAAAGCATCAAAAAGGTCTTCTGAAAGGTTAGAATGAGATTGTGGAGTTTTTTTGGGTATCTTTATCGCTACGATTTTTAATTCAGATATAAGATATGAAAAGAGTACTTTTATTTATGATGTCCCTGCCGGCTTTGTCAATCTGACGGGATCGGTCGACATTAGCCCTGATTATCGAGTAAAGGCAGTGATGATTTTGTAATTATACGGAAATAATAATGAAAAAACGCCTAATCCTATATTTTAGGCCTCAATAAAATCGGAGGAACGGATTTTACCCCTCTTGCTTCCAATTCGTTCAACCTTGGGAAGCCGATTTAAGTCATCGCTTTGCTTTCCCTATCCCCATTCCGAATTTAGAAAGAATGTGATTTTTCGCTCGCCAAAGAGCTTCCTGAAAACATCGGTTTTAATGGCAAAACACCCCTGTTGGTAAAACAGGGGTGTTTTTTAGACAATGAACTCAACGGACTTTCCGCCGGTTACAGCCAATATTTGCTGCTGTCGTGGGGCGCCTCAAAAGATTCATCCCAATCTTTTTCGGCTTCCTCGTAGCTGATGCCGAATTCTTTGGCTATGTCTTTAATCAGGTCGTCTATGCCATAGTCTCCTTCGGGATGGGCGGCATAAACTTTTACGGGAATGTTCAGATTGAGATCCTGTACTCCCAAAATTCTCCTGCTCGGATTGTGGAACGGGTAAGGGTTTCCGCTGTCGTCCAATTTGGTTCCTTTAATGACGTGAACCAAAATTACATTGAGATCAAAAGTGACATATTTTTCTTTTACGGAAAAATACCCTTTAAGCCCTATCGGATCTTTGGGATCTCTCAATTCGCCGCCATAACGGATCATCTTATCCCAAGGCACGGTGTCCCTGTAAGTGTAGTCCAGTATATCGGTGGTGGTTTTTGTTACCGGCTTTGCATCCAGCGACTTTGCGTTTTTAACCAAAAAGAAATGCTGGTGCAGAGGCGCCATGGCTTCCGAAACGAATTCCTGATTTACGATCTCCCCTTTTTTGTTGTAGTAGGTGATTTCCAAGCCGTATTCCATTCCTTGGATGAAACGGATGGGTTGGTCGGTGTCGGCAACCACATTGCCCTTGTCATCAATTTGGTAGGAAATTTCTTGCACGGAAGTGAAGTATTTGGTTTTCGGATTTATCGGATCTCCGTGAAAGCTACTGCCGTGAAGGTGGCCCTTGGTAAACTTGAACGTAACTTTAGCCCACTCTTCGTGGCCTTTGTCCGTTGTTTCGTTGACGGGAGGAGCCGGGAGATCGCTGTCCCGGTTGCAGGACTGCAGACTCCAAAATCCTGTGAGTAGTACCAGCGCCATGAGCGCGTAACGTAATGAAAAATTTTTTTTCATGACATAAAAAATTAAATGGTTAGAAATTAATGATTGTTTTCAATTGAATGTCCATTCCTTTGGCATGAACAAAATACCTGAAATGATCCGTGTAATTTTTGTATTCTTTGTTGAACAGGTTATGGACGGCTATAGTTACCAAACAGGTTTTTGCTTTGGAATAATGAAACTCCGAAGCAATTCCCAAATCAAATAAATGGTAGCTTTCGGGAGGAGGGGCAAGATCCTGTTCAGGGTTGTATTTTTTTTGTTTTGAGGTGTATCGGTGTTCTGCCGTGAAGTAGACGGGGAGAGCGTGTTGGGAAAAAAATTTCCATTTCCATTTTTGGTGAAAGGTTAGGGGAGGAATCATCGGAAGGTAGCCGTTGCTCTTTGAATCCCTGGCGTCAATCCAAGCAAGGTCCGAGCTGTACGCCAGCGAAGGCGTGATTTTATAGTTGAGGGCCAAGTCGCCGCCGGCAAAAAAGGCATCGGTTTGCACCATTTGAAAAATGACGGCAGGACCGGAAAAGAGGTATTTGTAGTTTCCGTTGGGAACACTGTAGATGTAGCCTTTAATAGGCTGTACAAAAGCAGACAAACGGAGTTTAAATTTTTCCTTTGAATAGTTGATTTTCTGAACAATTTTCAATGCCCGTTCAGGTTGAAGATTTTCCTCTCCAACATAAAAAATAGGAATGCCGTGCTGTTTACCGTTTACGTATATTTCATAGGGTTCGGGGGGTCTCCAGGCCCATCCTGCGTCTATTGTGTACTTCCATTTTGGTGCTATTTGTTTTTCGAGCAACGCGTTGTAGGATAAGTTGGAGTATTTTCTTTTTCCTCCGTAGCGATTCCCTAAGAAGTTATACCCTATGGCGTTTGTGCTTCGAAGGTCATACCGTACCCCGATTTCCGCTTTCCATTGGTTGGATTTGTACTCCGAAGTCATGAAAAAGGCCTGGTTTAGGAGGGTGTAATTCGGAATGGTAGGCACCACTCCGGTTCCGGGAATATTCCGGTTTTCTTGCTGTTGGTATTGGAATCCGATACTGCCGTTGAATTTTTTTGTGTATTTTTTGTCCCATAGGGCTTCAAGGAAGTGGGAGGAGAGATGGGTATGTTGGGTGGGAATGCGGCTTCGGTCCAGCCGGCGGACGTCAAACTCTTTGCGGTGGTTCTGCTGGTAGCCGTAGTCAAAGGAAAGCGAGTTATTTTCATGGAAGTTGTACTTCGCATGGAATTTTCCTGTGAGATGGCTTGCTTCTTGCTTGGGAGGGCTTACGTCGTACGAAAATACGGTAGTCCTTTCGGGACGGTCTATATTAGTTCTTTCTTGAAATTCTTCGATGTTTCCGGTGAGTGAACCGAAGAAAACGCCCGTTTGCGAAAAAAAACGGTTGAGGGTTAGATCCCCTGAAAATCGTTTGTTTTTGTAGCCCAGCAGAATCAGGGAATTTAATTGCCGGTAACCGGTATTGTTAACGTAGTAATTGCCGGTTTTGTAATCGCCGGCTTGGTGGTAGGTTTGTTGGACTTGCCAGGCCCATTTGTTTTTCATGGCGCTTCTAAGCGTGATTCCCGTGATGGATTTTCCATCGTTGGAGTGTCCGGATAGGTTAGCAGAACCGTTCAGTTTTCCGTTGAAGTCAAGGGGTTTGGAGTTTAAAAGGACAACGCCTCCCAAGGCTCCTGCACCATAACGTACGCTTCGGGCCCCTTTAATTATTTCAATGTGCGGATAGACTGTGGCATCGAGTTCGGGGGCATGGTGGTCGGCCCAGTTTTGGTTGATTAGAGGCAGCCCGTGGTGGAGTGTTAGAATTCGGGTTCCGGAAAGTCCGTCTATGACGGGTTTGGAGGTGTTTGCTCCGGATTGGATGAGGTTTACTCCCGGAATGTTTTTAAGGATATCGAGATTGCTTCCCGAATATTCATGGATTAATTCTCTTTGAATGAGAGTTGGTTTTGATGTCGAAGAGATGATGGCAACGGTATCAATTGTTTTTTCTCCGATATTTTGGGCATAGTTCCATATGGGGAAAATCCCAAGCAGAATGCCACCTTGTATTCTTGCAAAGTTCATTTTTGAAAGTTCTGTGATAAAGAGGTTTAAAAGATTCCGTCAATCTTGTCTGCGTCCGTATATTCTTCTATTGCCGGCTGCGAGAATGAGGGGAAATGCCACAGAACTGCTGTTTTTTTACGGAAATAGCAAAAAACTTTAATCTATAACTTAAAGAATTCCTCGGGGGAACTTATTGATGGATAGAGACAAGCAAGTGGCATTAGGACAAACGGGGAGGGGCTCTATCGGAAAGGGAAGGGGATAATCTATTTGCTTTGGTGTTGGTGTTTCCTGCATGAGGATTCTCCATGGAAACCCGACCAAAGGAAATCCAACGGGACAGTTCCGGCAGAAGGAAAAAAGAAGCAGAAAAAAAAGACTGATGTTGCTTCTGGCTTCCGAAGTGTGCGCCATGTTTGCATATTCCTTTCCGGCAGTCCTCACGTTCCTGACTTTCTGTTGATTGTTTTTCTATACCGTGAAGAATTACTTCCGCAGAAGTGGCCCCCCCCAAGAATAAAATCTTGAAAGATAATACAAAGACAAAAGTCAGCTTTATGAAAAAATGTTGTCCGAGCATCCCGTTGGGCAAAGGTAAGAAATTTTATCTGATAATTTGTTTTTATCGGTTTTTGTTTATCGTGAAAGGGAGTGTTTGTGGCTTCGATTTTTTTCGGGGGGGGGAGGTAATTAGGTTTGGGTACGGAGAGGGGCGAGCCGAGTCAATCGGAAATATCCATATGACAAAATCCCGAATAATTTCGGGATTTTGATTATTGATAACAAAAAAGTTAATTTATTTTACTTGATCGACAACAGCTTTGAAAGCCTCAGGATGGTTCATTGCAAGGTCTGCAAGAACTTTTCTGTTTAGCTCGATGTTGTTTTTCTTAAGAGCTCCCATGAACTGAGAGTAGGACATTCCGTGTTCTCTGGCTCCGGCATTGATTCTGGTAATCCAAAGAGCTCTGAAATTTCTTTTCTTCTCTTTTCTACCACGGTAAGCGTAAAGCATTGCTTTTTCTACCGCGTTTTTAGCTACCGTCCAAACGTTTTTTCTTCTACCGAAAAAACCTTTAGCCTGCTTCATTACTTTTTTTCTGCGTGCTCTGGAAGCCACCGCATTTACTGATCTTGGCATAATTTAAATGTTGTTTTTTTGAAAAGGGCGGCAATACGAGATTGCACTTTGGGGCACCGTTTCAGGGTTAAACTTGTTTTGAATTGGGTTAATTCTTATAAACCGAATGATTTATAAAAACTACTTTAACGCTAATTGGCGAAGAACGCTTTTTTCGTCAGCCTTAGAAACGTAAGAAGTCTGAGTAAGGTTTCTTTTCTGTTTCGTTTCTTTCTTGGTCAGAATGTGGCTTTTATAAGCATTTTTTCTTTTGATCTTTCCGGTTCCGGTAAGAGCAAAACGCTTCTTAGCACCTGATTTCGTTTTTAACTTTGGCATTGTTTTGCTTTTTTTGTTTTTGTTATCAATAATTTCCGCTTGTTTGGTCTATGCCGCACAACCGGGCTGCAAATCTACGAAAAAAAATTAAACAATTTCTAAAAAAATACTTAAAAATAGGGGAGGTAAGGCTTCTTGAGCGATGAGGGCGACGGAGGGATCGGGAATTTAAAAAATCCGTACTTTTGCGTCTTATGAAACCAAGGGAAAAAATAGTGATTATCGGGGGTGGTTTTGCGGGACTGCAGTTGGCCAAAACGCTGAATAATAAGAATAAGAAGGTGATAGTCATTGATAGGATGAATCATCATATGTTTCAGCCGCTGTTTTATCAGGTGGCGTGCGGGAGGATCGAACCATCTAACATTTCGTTTCCCTTCAGGAAAATCTTTCAGCGTTCGCGCAATACGCAGTTTCGCATGACAGAGGTGGAGCGTGTTTTGCCAGAACAGAATAAGGTTCTTACCAGGGATGGAGAGTTTTCTTACGATAAGCTGGTTATTGCTACGGGATGTAAGACCAATTTTTTTGGCAATGTTAAAATGGAGCAGTCGGCTTATGGGATGAAAAACACTCAGGAGGCAATTTCGATTCGGAATCATATCCTGCTGACTTTTGAGAAGATGATTATTGAGAAAGCCAGAACCGACGATGGCAATTGGAATATTGTCATTGTGGGAAGTGGGCCTACGGGGGTGGAGTTGGCTGGGGCTTTTGCAGAGATGAAAAAGGATATTCTGCCCAGAGATTATCCCCGGATGAATTTTGATGCCTTAAAGATTATTTTGGTCAGTGCCACGGAAAAGCCGTTGAGTGTAATGAGTGAGGAGGCTCAGAACCAATCGGAAAAATATTTGAAGGATTTGGGGGTCTGTTTTATGAATGGTGAGCGGGTTACGGACTACAGCGACGGGGTGGTTCATTTGGCGAGTGGCAAGGCGATTCCGTCCAATAATGTCATTTGGGCGGCTGGTGTAACGGGCAACGTGATTGAGGGGTTGAATCCGGAAATCATGGTGCGTAACCGTTACAAGACGGATCGTTATAATTTGGTTCAGGGGTATGACAATATTTATGCGATAGGAGATATTGCTTATATGGAAACTCCGAGTTACCCTCAGGGGCATCCTCAGGTGGCAAACGTTGCGATTAACCAAGGGAAGAATTTAGGGCGGAATTTGTTGAAAAAAACGAAGGAGCAATGGCATCCATACGAATATAAGGATTTGGGGAGCATGGCGACCATTGGAAAAAACCGTGCGGTTGTGGATTTGCCTAAGTGGAAGTTTCAAGGGGTTTTTGCCTGGTATTTTTGGATGTTTCTTCATTTGATGCTGATTTTGAGCGTGCGCAACAAGCTGGCAATTTTCTTCAACTGGATGTGGAGTTATTTCAATAGGGATTCTTCGTTGCGACTAATTATTTTACCAACAAAAAAGAATATTACCGAACAATGAGAATAGATATTATCAGTGTATTACCGGAGTTAATGGAGAGTCCGTTCAGGACGTCTATTTTGAAGCGGGCGATGCAGAAGGGGTTGGCCGAGGTGTATTTTCATCAGCTTCGGGATTGGAGCGTGGGGAAACACCGTCAGGTGGATGATGAAATTTATGGTGGAGGAGCAGGGATGGTCATGATGGTGGAGCCTTTGGATAAATGCCTTTCAGAGTTGAAGTCCCAACGGGTATACGACGAAGTGATCTATTTGACGCCCGATGGGGAGACGTTGAACCAAAAAATTGCCAATATGCTTTCCATAAGGGAGAACCTTATTTTTATTTGCGGGCATTATAAAGGGATTGATCAGCGGGTGCGGGATCTTCATGTGACCAAAGAAATTTCCATTGGGGATTATGTGCTTACGGGGGGCGAATTGGCGGCTTGTGTTTTGGCGGATTCCATTATACGGCTTTTGCCGGGGGTGCTTAATGACGAGCAGAGTGCGCTGACGGACAGCTTTCAGGATGATTTGCTTTCGCCGCCCATTTATACGCGTCCTGAAGAATACAAGGGGCTTAGGGTGCCAGAGGTTCTTCTCAGCGGTAACTTTGCCAAAATTGAGGAGTGGCGTCATGAGGAAGCTGTTCGTATTACCCGGGAGCGTCGTCCGGACTTGTTGGGCGAATAATTTTTTTTAGAAGAAGAATAAAAAAATCCATCCGTAATCGGATGGATTTTTTGTTTTGGGATTTATTTTAGAATCACCTTGGTCGAAACGCTTCCTGATTCGGATTGCAGGGTCAGGATATAAAGTCCTGCCGGCAAACCTTGGGTTTTGATGGTTTCTTGTCCGGAATCGGCCTTTAGACGGAATATTCCTACCCGTTGGCCTGCGGTATTGAAAACGGAGAGGCTTCCCTTTTGGGCGTTGGTGTATTTCAAAGTGATTTCCCCGTTGGTTGCGGGATTCTGAACGACTCGCAGGGTGAGTGCATTGGTTCCGGATGCGGCAACATCTTGGGTGGAAAGCGAGACGAAAGAACTGCTGGAAGCATCCCAGGTGTACCAGCTGTCTTGGGTCACGTTGGTGAGATCTTTGGTTTGGGTTTCGCCCACGATGCCTGAGCTGCTTCCGTTTCTGAAGAGGAAATTGATGGAAGAGGCTCCTGGGAAGGAATAGATGAACCATCCGGGATTTTGCGTGTCGGGGGTCATTGCTACGGGGTTACTCCATTGGGCATCGGCGATTGTTCCGCTTGGCTGGGCGCCCCAGTAGTGGATATAGGGTTGTGACCATCCGCTTCCGGTGGGGTTAAATCTTATGTTTATGGCATTGGTGAAGTTGAAGTTTTTTACCAATGTCCCGGAGCTTAAGCCTTCGTTGTCGAAAGCGGCGGCTTTCAAAGTGGCATTGGAACGAATGGCTATCGGAGCCGAATAAACGGGAGAGCTTTCAGTAGGTTCCGTGCCGTCCAAAGTGTAGCGTATGGTTGGGGTTAGGCCGCTGTCGTCGGTGGCGTTCAATGTCACGGAAGCGGATTCCGAGACGGAATAGTTGTTTTTTACCGGGATGATGCTTAAGCTTGGCGGGGTGTTAACCGGTGTTTTTGTCCATACTGTATAGTTGGTTCCGCTGGTGGCGATCGTCCATCCTGATCCGGCAGGAGTCCAACTGTAAGGGCCTATTTTTACAGCTATCACGGGATCGGTATCGGTTGAATTTTTTTTGATGTAGGCGCCGTAAAGGCCGGCACGGGCTTGGTCTATGACGACTTGGCTGAAAGCGTTAACGCCTGTTTTCTTTCTGATGGCGGTTAGTTTATTGATGGCTTCGGCATAACCTTCGCCGTAATTTACGCTAACTCCGTCTTTGGAATAGGTGCCACCGTAATAGTGAGGGGCGAATACGCAAGGGATTCCCGGATGGGTAAGGATGTAGGCGTAGGCCATCATGATGTTGTTTCTTCTGAAACCGGAATTGTGCACAAAGGTGTCGTGATTGTCCACAAAGGTTACTGCTTTATCGGCGTAACCGTATTCCCCGGCGAGTCCGGCCATGTTGCCCGAAGCGTTGAGCGTGCTGTAATTATTGGTCGGATTTTCCTGAATGATGGCAGAAAGAGTGTAGTAGAGTGAAAAGTCGAAAGTTCCCGAAACGTTGGCGCCTCCATTGTAGGTTTGGTCAATCCAGTTTTTGAGTTCGGTACGGTTTCCGCTCCAGTATTCTCCCACGGAGTAGTAAGGTTGGCTGTCGCCGATGTACTCGCCGAAATAGGAAGGCGAAAATCCTTTGGCAACATCCCATCGCCAGCCTTTAAATCCTAGGTTTTTCAATCGGGAAAGGAATTCTTTGTAATCTTTTCTTACGTTAGGGTTGGTGTGGTCAATGTCTCTGGAACCGTCGAAGGATTCTCCGGTGTCAGGGGCTCCGCTTGGACGGCAGCTGACGTCGGGATTGCCGGCATCGTAGGCTTGGGTTGCTTCATCATTGATGACGATGGCATCACAGCCCCAGGTCGGGTTGGTGAAATCGGTCCAACCGGTGGTTCCGCTTCGGTGGTTGGCTACGACATCGGCAATGGGATTTAGGCCCAAGGCGTTCATGTGTTCGAGCATTTTTTTCAATTGGGCTTCGGTTCCCCAGCTGGTGGATTTGAAGTTGAAAAGTTCGGTCGGGAAGTACCCTACGCCTCCGGTGGACGCACTTGGTGGAGGAAGCCAAATCATATCGAAACCATTGGCTTTCAGTAGTCCTGTACGAGTGTTGTAGTATTCGTAAAGGCCTTCTTCCGTCACTACTCTGGGTTGTGTATATTCGTCCCATCCGAAAGACTGGAACATGATATCGTCCAAATATTCTTGGGCGGAAGCCGTGGCTGAAAACAGAGCTACGGCAATCACGGGGAGGAAATATTTTTTCATAAGATTGTAATTTTATTAAAAAAGCCAGTAAATATACAACATATTCTCTTGGTTTTTAAACGGAAAAGTGTGTTTTTTGTCAGTGTATTTTTTCCGTTTTTTCAGGCTTTTGTCGGGAAGCTTTCGGGAGGGGTGTTTTTTTTGAATGTAAAGGGACGCAAATGAGATTGAAATCAGGGTATAGTCGGGGCGTGGTCATGTTTTATAATGTGGAAAATTTATATTTTCCTTCGGCGTTTGGAAAGTGGACGCCGAAGCGTTACCATGCGAAGCTCGAAAAGATTGCGGAAGTGATTGGTCGCATTGGGCACGATCTTAAAGAGTGGCCTTTATTGGTTGGCTTGTGCGAGGTTCAGGGAGAGGTGCCTTTACGGGACTTGGTGGCGATGCCTTCGCTGGAGGGGCGTTACGGCTTTGTGCATTATCGGGGAAACGATGAGCGGGGTATGGATGTGGCTCTGCTTTACGATAAAACGAAGGTGGATGTGGTTTTTTCGGAGAGTATTGGGGTTTTGTTTGGAGAGGCATTTCCAAATGGGGAAGTTTCGGGGACTCGGGATTTGTTGTACGGAAAGATAAGGTATGAAGAGAAACTTTGGCATGTTTTTGTGATTCACTTGCCTTCAAAGAGGGATGAGGAAATCAATCGGATTAAGCGAGAGCGGGTTATGGCTGTTTTAGCTCAGCGTGTGGCGGCTTTGGTGAAAGACGGTGAGCCGGTGCTTGTGATGGGGGATTTTAATGAAAATCCGACTTCGCCTTTATTGAAAAAAATAACTGAGTTTCAAAACGACCTAGGCTTATCCAATCCTTTTGAGGCTTTGTACGGGCAGTATTTTTTTTCGACTTTTCATGGGAAGAAAGGGCTTTTGTACGATCAGATTTTGTTTTCTCGAGCTTGGTCTTCTTGTTTTGGAAAGATTAGATCTGGAGTCTTTAAATGCGTAGAAATGACGGACGGAGGCAGGGAATATCGAGGGCGTCCGTTCCGTACTTATGCAGGGACGAGGTATTTGGGAGGCTACAGCGATCATTTTCCCGTGTGGGTTGATTTTGGTTTTTTGAAAACGAAATAGAATAACGATATGAAAAATAGTACGATAACGGATTATCAATTGGACAGTATCGATAAAAAAATTATTTATATGCTGATGGATAATGCCAAGACGTCATTGGCTTATATTTCCAAGCATGTGGGGATTTCGACGACGGCGGTGCATCAGCGTATCAAAAAGTTGGAGCAGGCTGGAGTGATCGAAAATTCGATTTCTTTTCTTAATCCCCGCAAAATAGGGTATAAAGTGGTTTCGTATATTGGGGTGTTTTTGGATCAGCCGAGTCATTATCAGGAAGCTATTAAGGCTCTTGATGCGGTGAATGAGGTTGTGGAGGCGCATTATACGACGGGGAATTATACTATTTTTCTGAAGGTGCTGTGCAGGGATAACGATCACTTGATGAAAATTCTCAATAAAATACAGAAATTAAAAGGGGTGACAAGAACGGAAACTTTCATATCTTTGGAGCAGAGTATTAACAGGCAATTGCGGGTTTGATTTTTAAGTTTAAATCTTTTATTACCAGTGTTTTGTTTGTTAATGGCTTTGTTTTTGAAAGTAAATTTTTAAGAAATATGTTATGGAAGTAAACCGTTATTTGGATTCGACTTATTTGAAAACGCCCGAGCAAGCTGGTTTGACTCAGGAACAAACCCGTGAGGTGGTTTATGCTCTTGCAGACGAGGCATTGGCTCATGGTATTTTTGCGGTGATGATTCGTCCTGATTTTGTGGGAGAGATTAAGTCGTATTTGTCGGATAAGCAGCCTGAGGTTAAGGTAGGCACCGTAATCGGGTTTCATGGAGGGACGGCTTCGCTGGAGGATAAATTGGCTGAGGCTCAGAAGGCGATAGCCGACGGGGCGGACGAATTGGATTTTGTGATTAATTATCCGGCTTATTTGGAGGGGAACGAGGCTTTGGTTAAGTCGGAAGTGGAGGCTTGCACGGGGCTTTGTTTGGAAAAAGGCAAAATTGCCAAGTGGATCATTGAGATTGCGGCCTTGTCGGACGCTCAGATAGCGGATTTGACGGCTAAGATTGCCCTGTGGGTTTCATCGTCTTTTTCGGGGCAGGAGGAGAAGGTTTTTGTAAAGTCTTCGACGGGATTCTATAAAACCGAAGGCGGAAAGCCTAACGGTGCTACGTTTGAAGGGATTGCGATTATGTTGGAGCATGCAGGAAAACTTCCGGTTAAGGCGGCTGGAGGCGTTCGTACGCCTGAGGATGCTCGTCGCATGATTGAGATGGGGGTTCTTAGGATTGGGACTTCTTCGGCGTTGGCTCTTTTGGGAGGAACTGCGGCGGTGGACTCGTCTTATTAATTTTATTAGAATATTTGAAAAAACAATAAATCCCGATAATTTCGGGATTTATTGTTTTATGATTTGGGTTATTTTTTGCGAATTATCACTCATCAGTGAGCGCATGAGGTATTTTCCGGGTTTTAGTCGGTCCAAGCGTAATTCTGCGGAATTTTGGTTGAGATTGTAGGTGGCCACTTCAACGCCTAAGATGGAGTAGAACGTGACGGTTTTTATTTTCAAAGCGTTGTCTTTTGAACGTACGGCGAGGTAATCTTTTGCCGGATTGGGGTAAACCACCAAGAGCCCGTCGTCGGCCTTTTGGGCGGGCGTGTTGGGGTCTTTTAGGGTCTGGGCGTAGCTTGGGGATAACGCTGCGATAAGACCGGACAGAACAATAAAAAATAAAAATTTCCTCATTCGCGTTGAATTATCAGATTGACTGAATGTTACAAATTTATAATAAATACAAGTAATGCACAATACATTATTCATTAAATTTGCCTCCAAAAATAATACCATACTGGTTTAACGATAAAATAAAGATATCTGATGATTTTATATTCAAGAAACAGAAGACTCCGTATGAAAGCGGGGGTTCGGGCTTTGGTTCAGGAGACGACTCTCACCGTGAACGATTTGGTTATGCCGATGTTTGTGATGGAGGGCAAGGGGGAGCAGCAGCCTATTGCTTCAATGCCGGGGATTTTCCGCAGGAGTGTGGATTTGGCGGTGGAAGAGTGTAAGGCGCTTTATTCTTTGGGCGTAAAGGCGGTTAATCTTTATATGAAGGTTCCGGATGATTTAAAAGATAATACGGGTAAAGAGGCTTGGAATAAGGACGGGCTGATGCAGCGTACGATTCGCGAGATCAAGGCGGCGGTGCCGGAAATGGTTCTTATGCCGGACGTGGCTTTGGATCCCTATTCGATTTATGGGCACGACGGAATCATTACCAAAGGTGAGGTTGATAACGATGCGACCAATGAGGCTTTGGCGATGATGGCGGTGTCTTTGGCTGATGCTGGTGCGGACATTGTGGCTCCCAGCGACATGATGGATGGTCGAGTATTGGCTATTCGGGAGGCTTTGGAGGAGAGTGGTCATGTTAATGTGGGGATTCTTAGTTATGCGGCGAAGTATGCGAGTTCGTTTTATGGTCCTTTTCGGAGTGCGTTGGATAGTGCCCCGAAGGATGCAATGGATGTTCCTAAGGATAAGAAGACGTATCAGATGGATTTTCACAATTCCAGGGAGGCTTTGGATGAGGTTTATAAGGATGTGGCCGAAGGCGCGGATATTATCATGATTAAGCCGGGATTGCCTTATTTGGATATCGTGGCTAAGATTCGGCGCGAAATTGAGCAGCCTATAGCGGTTTATAACGTGAGTGGGGAGTATGCGATGCTCAAGGCGGCGGTTCAGAACGGTTGGTTGGATAACGATAAGGCTATTTTGGAAAGTTTAACCTGTATAAAACGGGCGGGTGCGGACCTTATTTTTACTTATGCAGCCAAGGAAGCGGCGGTCTTGCTTAACGAATAGTGGGGGCGGCTTTAATCGGTAGGATAAAATTATTAAATTTGCGTTTTTACAAAACAATATTCAATTAAATGACTTCACAACAGATACGCCAGCAGTTTTTGGATTTTTTTAAGAGCAAAGAGCATCTTATTGTTCCTTCCGCTCCTATTGTACTGAAGGACGATCCTACGCTGATGTTTTCCAATTCGGGGATGACTCAGTTTAAGGATTATTTTCTCGGGTATAAGGAGCCGAAATCCCGTCGGATTGCCGATACTCAGAAATGTCTTCGGGTTTCGGGCAAGCATAACGATTTGGACGATGTGGGGCGGGATACGTATCACCATACGATGTTCGAGATGTTGGGGAATTGGTCTTTTGGCGACTATTTCAAGAAAGAAGCGATTGCTTGGGCGTGGGAATTGTTGACGGAGGTTTATAAGATTCCTAAGGAGAATCTTTATGTGACGATATTCGAGGGGGATGCTTCCGAGAATTTGCAGAGGGATAATGAAGCTTATGAGTTTTGGAGAGCGCATATTGCCGAGGATCGTATTCTCAACGGGAACAAAAAGGATAATTTTTGGGAGATGGGGGAGAGTGGTCCTTGTGGTCCTTGCTCGGAAATTCATGTGGATTTGCGTAGCGAGGAAGAAAAGGCAAAGGTTCCCGGTATTGAGTTGGTTAATAACGATCATCCTCAGGTGGTGGAGATATGGAATCTCGTTTTCATGGAGTTCAACCGTAAGGCGGACGGTTCTTTGGAGAAGCTGCCTTCAAAACATGTGGATACGGGGATGGGGTTTGAACGTCTTTGCATGGCTCTTCAGGGGAAGAAATCAAATTACGACACTGATGTGTTTACGCCTTTGATTGCCAAGGTGGAGGCTTTGTCGGGAAAACGGTATGAGGGCAGGTTGGATGACGAAAAAGACATTGCGATCCGCGTGGTGGTGGATCATATCCGTGCGGTTTCGTTTGCTATTGCGGACGGCCAATTGCCGTCGAATGGTGGAGCGGGGTATGTCATCCGTCGTATTTTGAGACGTGGGATATCGTACGCTTACCGGTTTTTGGATCGGAAAGAGCCTTTTCTTTTTGAATTGGTTTCGGTGCTGAGGACGCAGATGGGGGAATTCTTTCCGGAAATCGTCAAGCAGGAGAAGTTGGTAACCGAGGTGATTCGGGAGGAAGAAATTTCTTTTCTCAGAACGATAGAACAGGGGCTTCAGATTCTTAACGGGATGATGGATGGGGCTTCGGATAAGCGTCTTTCAGGAGATAAGGCTTTTGAACTTTATGATACGTATGGTTTTCCGATTGATCTTACGGCGCTCATTGCTGCGGAGAGAGGCTTTTCTTTGGACGAAGAGGGGTTTGAGGCAAACCTTCGGAAACAGAAGGAGCGTTCGCGTTCGGCTGCGCAAGTGAAAGCGGGGGACTGGGTGAACGTTCGGGAAGATTCCGAACCGGGCTTTGTGGGGTATGACGTGTTGGAGTCTCCGGTTCATGTATTGAAATACAGAAAGGTTGAAAGCCAAAAAGACGGAACGTTTTATCAATTAGTGCTTGACTCTACGCCTTTTTATGCGGAAGGAGGAGGTCAGGTTGGCGATAAGGGCGAACTGTTTTCTTCGGATGGGACAAGCGTGGCGGTTATTGATACGAAAAAGGAAAATAATCAGATTATTCATGTGACTTCGTCGTTGCCGGGAGACCTTAAGGGAACGTTGAGGGCGGAGGTTTACAAAAACGAACGATTCTGCACGCAGGCGAACCATTCGGCAACCCATTTGTTGCACGAGGCTTTGCGTGAAGTTTTGGGGACTCATGTTGAGCAGAAGGGGTCTTATGTGGGGGCGGATTATTTGCGTTTCGATTTTTCTCATTTTTCTAAAATGACCGAGGAGGAAATTGCTCGGGTGGAGGAGAAAGTAAATCTTAAAATTAAGGCTAATCTTCCTTTGGAAGAGTATCGGAGCCTCCCGATAAAAGAAGCAATGGCTAAAGGGGCGATGGCTCTTTTCGGTGAAAAATATGGCGATACGGTACGGATGATTCAGTTTGGTTCTTCCAAGGAACTCTGCGGGGGGACGCACGTGAAGCATACGGGAGAGATTGGCTATTTCAAAATTGTTTCGGAGAGTTCCACGGCGGCGGGCATCCGTAGGATTGAGGCGATTACGAGAGATAAGGCGGAAGCGTATTTTAAATCGCTCGAAAGGCAAATGGCCGAGCTGTCTGTTCTTTTGAAGGCGAAGGATCCGATTAAAGCCGTGGAAAAAATGCTGGAGGAGAATCAGACTCTGAGATCGGAAGTGGAGGCTTTGAAGAAGGAAAAAGCCATGGGAGAAATTCAAGAATGGAAGAATGATTTTGTCGAAAGCGGAGATAAACGTCTTTTGGTGAAGCGGACTTCTTTGGATGCCGGATCGGTAAAGGATATGGTTTTCCAACTCAAGAAAGAGATTCCGTCTTCCGTAACGGTGATTGTTTCCGATGCCAACGGGAAACCGATGATTACGGTTGGGGTTTCCGAGGATTTGGAGGGGAAATACCATGCGGGAAATCTTGTGAAGGATTTGGCGAAGGAAATCCAAGGCGGTGGCGGCGGAAATCCGGGATTTGCCACGGCGGGAGGTAAGAATTTGGACGGCATTGATTCGGCGGTTCAAAAAGCCCGCTTACTCTAAAAATATAAATTTAAGGCCTCTCTGAAAAGCAGAGGTCTTTTTTTCAAGTGTGCCTTTAAGGCGGTTTGGTTAATTAAAAAGAAAGACAAATGATAAACGATGCTAAATCTAATATTGCCCTCTTGATTGACGGGGATAATGCCCAATCTTCTTTGGTTAAAGAGATTATTGAGGAGGTTTCCAAGTACGGTAAGGCGACTATCCGTCGGATTTATGGAGACTGGACACTGCCTACGATGCGGTCTTGGAAGGAGGTTTTGAACGAGAATTCGTTGAATCCGATACAGAAATTTTCGTACACTTCGGGGAAAAACTCTACCGATAGTGCCTTGATTATCGATGCAATGGATATTCTTCATCAAAAGACGGTGGATGGGTTTTGCATTGTTTCCAGCGACAGCGACTTTACGGGGCTGGCCAAAAGGATACGGGAAGAAGGGATGTTTGTGATGGGGATTGGGAAGAAAATGACGCCAATTTCTTTTGTGAATTCGTGTGAGATTTTTACGTTCACCGAGAATTTGTCCGTTGAGGATGAAGAGCCGGTGAAGGATAAGGAGCCGCAATCTCGTCCGAAAGAGGCGAGGGTGGCTAAGATTGATAAAAAGGTGTTGGCTAAGATTGAGAAGGCTTTCGATATTTCGGCCAATGAGGAGGATCATGCGCATGTTTCTTCGATGGGGAATGCGCTTAGGAAGATTGAACCCAGTTTTGATACGCGAACGTACGGGTTTAGAACGTTATCGGCGTTGATCGCTAGTTTGTCCCGTTATGAAATTGTCAATAACAAAGTCAACGGTTTGAACCATCCTTTGGTGAAACGAAAGGAAAACGGCTGAGTCAAAGAGTCATTTTAACGGGAAGAGCCGTTTGGAGTCAGGGTTTTTACTGGGGAAATGCAAATCAAGGAATTTAGATGCATCGGTTATGGAACAGACACAACGGACATGGGCGGAGGTTTTAGCGCCGATTAAACAGTCCGATTATTTTAAGACGCTTTGGGGGAGGGTTAAGCAGGAATACGCTTCGGGGAAATGTTTTCCTCCGAAAGATCAGATTTTTAGAGCTTTGGAACTTACTCCGTTTGAGGAGGTTAAGGTGGTGATTATTGGTCAGGATCCTTACCACGGGGATTTTCAGGCTAACGGGTTGTGTTTTTCGGTTTCCGACCGAGTGCCGGCGCCGCCCTCTCTTAAAAATATTTTTAAGGAATTGGAGGAGGATTTGGGAGTAAAACCCATAACCAACGAGCTGGATGCGTGGGCAAGGCAGGGGGTGCTTTTACTCAATGCGACGCTTACGGTGAGGGCGCATTCGCCTAATTCGCATAAGCATTTGGGTTGGGAGCGTTTTACGGATTTTGTGATTCGTTCGTTATCCGAACAGAAAACGAATTTGGTTTTTGTGCTTTGGGGGGCTTATGCGCAGAAAAAGGCCGTTTTGATCGATCCGACCAAACATCAGGTGCTTCAGTCGGCGCATCCTTCGCCTTTTTCGGTTCATCGCGGTTTTTTCGGAAGCCGTCCTTTTTCCAAAATTAATGCCTATTTGGAGTCGGTGGGGAAGACGGGGATTCGCTGGTAATTTTTTCTACTTTTAGATCGATGATGTATCGGCCTTTTAATTTTTCGTAGCCTACATCGGTGGAGTTTGCCGGGTAGAGTTGATGAAGGGTGAGGCGATGGCCTGCAAAGGATGCGGAACGGGCGACTTGCTCTTTTTCCGAATCGGAGGTGGCTAGCTTCAGGATTCTTGGCCGGGAAGTGGGGGTCATTACCTCGATTTCGACGATGGCTTGGCCGGCTTGGATGCATCTGGCATTCATTGGGCAGCGGTTGTCGCTTAGGGTTTTGAGGAAAGTGAGATTCATTCGAGTCTTTTCGTCGTAATGGGTTTGGCCTTCTTTTAGGCGGATGAGGCCGGCTTCGGCCGGGCTTTGGGGGTAGGTCTGGTTCACGGCGGTACTGGCGGTGTAGGTGGTAAGCTGTTTTTGAGAAAGAACGTCCTTTTTTTTCTGGGATTGGCAGGACCAAGCGGCAAGAAAGATTAGGGGGAAGATTAGTTTTGAACCCATGATGCTAAACGGTATTTTAAGAATTTTAAAAGATTAAAAAAAAGATTTCCAAGCGTCGGATAATACGATCAAAAGCATTGCCAAACCGATCAAAAAACTGAAACTTGTACTGTACAAGAAGCCGATGAAGGAGCCTTTTACCGAATTGAGCGCTTTTCGGTGGTCGCTGGGAGCGTGGAGGAGTTCGCCAAGGAATACGCCTAAAAACATTCCGATAAGGAAGCCGAATGGGATGGGAATGAATATTAATCCGGCTAAGGTTCCTATAACCGAGCCCCAACTTCCCCATTTTGTTCCGCCGTATTTTTTATTGGTTCGGGCGGGGATGAGGTAACCGAGAGCCATGGAAATCAGGGTTAAAATAACGAATAGGCCTATCAATAGTGGCGAAATCGAACCTCCGCCGGCAAATTGGTAGAGCAGGAGACCGCTCAGGCTCAAAATAAGGCCGGGGAGTGCGGGCAGAAAAGTGCCTGCGAGGCCTATGACTAAAAGGATCAGGCTGATTAGGGAAATCATCGGAGAAAAATCCATTGGCAATTATTAAAAATTGGTTAAAAGTAAACAATTCTGCAATAGGTCCAAGTGGATTTTCTTATTTTTGTCGGGTTATGGAGGAAGAATTGCAGCAGACTCAGGATTTTCTCAAGAGCATCAGCGATCAGATTCATTCGTTTATTTTGCAGAATGTTTCGGATGGCTGGTTGGTTCAGGTATTGGTGAAGTTCTTTTTGTTGGCTTCCCTTCTTTTGGCTTTGGACACGGTTCTGAAACTTTTGATAGGTTTGGTGTTTCGTTTCTTTTCCAATGAACAGAAATATCCTTTTCCCAAAGCCGTCCATACTTCGAAGATTACGCATTCTGTAGCGCATTTTATGGCGTTGGCTTTTGGAGCGTTTGCCATCCGTCCGTTTTTTCAATACCGTCATCCGGAAACGTTTAGCTTCTTTGAACGGCTTATTGATTTGGGGTTTGTGATTGTGCTTGGGGGCTTAACGCTTCGTTTTCTGACGGCGGTTAAAAACTACTACCAGTATAAGCAGGATTTTTACCGTATAGTGGCGCTCAATGCGGTTTCTCAATCGCTAAGGACGTTTGGGGTGTTTATTTTTTCGGTGATTGTGCTTTGCGTGATTTTTGGCATTAGCGGAACGACGATTTTGGGAAGCCTCGGAGCGATTACGGCGGTTTTGGTTTTGGTGTTTAGGGATACGATTTTGGGATTTATGACGGGGATTCATGTGGCTACCTCCCGCAGTTTGAAGGTGGGCGACTGGATTGGGATTTCCAAATACAACCTGGAAGGGACGATTATTGAGATTAATTTGATTACCACGAAGATACAGAATTTTGATAAAACGATTTCGACCATTCCGACTTACGATTTACTTTCCACCGAAATTAAAAACCTTCAGGTGATGTCGGAGTCCAATACGCGTCGGATTAAGCGCTCCATTTATTTTAATATTAAGTCGTTTAAGTTTTTGGACGCCGAACTGTTCGATAAGTTGGAAAAAATCAACCTCATCCACGATTATCTGAACGAAAAGAAACAAGTGATTCAAAAAGAGCGGGAGCAGATAGTCAATTCCGATCTTACGATTAACGGGACGCAGCTCACCAATATAGGGGTGTTTAGGATTTATGCTCTGAATTATCTGAAAAACAACAGCCGCGTGGATCAAGACGGCGCATTGATGGTGCGTCAGTTGGAGAATACACCTCAGGGGATGCCTTTGGAGGTTTATTGTTTTACCAACGATTCCAGTTGGGCGAATTACGAACAAATCCAATCGGATATATTCGATCATCTTTTGGTGGCTTCCAAGGAATTTGATTTGGAAATCATGCAAGTTAATAAAGTGTAAAATAACCTTATAATTTAGACGAAGAGAAGGGGATTCTCGGTTTATCATGACAAAATTAAGTGTAAATATCAATAAGATTGCGACGTTGCGAAATGCGCGTGGCGGCGATGTTCCCAGTGTAACCCAAGTGGCGGTGGACGCCCAGCGTTTTGGGGCGCAAGGCATTACGATCCACCCGAGACCGGACGAAAGGCATATCACCCGAAAAGACGTTTACGACCTAAAGCCTTTGGTGGAAACGGAATTCAATATTGAGGGAAATCCTCACCGTCCTTTTGTGGATATGGTGCTTGAGGTTAAACCCGAGCAGGTTACGTTAGTGCCCGATGCGGATGACGCCATTACGTCCAATGCGGGGTGGGACTGCCGCAGGCATCAGACGTTTTTGAAAGAGGTTATCGCGGAGTTCAAGGCGGCGGGGATTCGTACGTCCGTATTTTTGGATCCGGATCCGCAGATGGTTGCTTTTGCGGCGGAAACGGGCACCGATCGCATCGAATTGTACACGGAGGCCTATGCGAAGCAATACCCTTCCAATCCGGAGAAGGCTTTGGAGGCGTATTATCTTACGGCTTTGGAGGCCACGCGGTGTGGATTGGGGATTAATGCAGGGCATGATTTGAGTTTGGATAACCTGAAATATTTTTCGGATCATATCCCTAACCTTTTAGAGGTTTCCATCGGGCATGCGCTGATTTCGGAGGCTTTGTACTTGGGATTGGAGAATACCATTCAGGCTTACCTTAAGCGTTTGGCTCGGTGGTAAATCATAGGATTAATTTTTTATAAGACGATGATGCATTCGATATTACATTCTAAGTTTTACGGGCAGGATTGTCCGGGGACGCCGCTTTTGGTTTTTCACGGGCTTTTTGGTATGCTGGATAATTGGGGCAGTTTTGGTAAACTCTTGGGCGAGTATTTTCCCGTCCACCTTATTGATTTGCGCAATCATGGGAAGAGTTTTCATTCCGAAGAGATGAGTCATGACGCGATGGCGGATGATATTCTTCGGTACATGGAGCATTACGGCTTGGAGCGGGTTAATCTTTTGGGGCATTCGTTGGGCGGAAAGGCCGTGATGCAGTTTGCGGTGAAATACCCTGCGAAAGTTGGTCGGCTTGTGGTGGCTGATATTGCTCCTAAAGCCTACCCGCCGCACCATCAGGGGATTATTAAGGCTTTGCAAAGTGTGGATTTTGAGAGCGTTTCGGGGCGGGGCGAGGTTGAGGAGGTGCTTAAGCGTTACATTCCGGATCTTCCGACCATCCAGTTTATCACCAAAAACCTTTATTGGACGGAAGCTAAAAAATTGGCTTGGCGGTTTAATTTGGAGGTGCTGAGCTCCAAATATTCGGAGTTTGTGGGAAATGCCATTAAATTTGGGGTGTTTGCGGGGGAAACCCTCTTTATAGCCGGGGAAAAGTCGAACTATATCTTGCCTCAGGACGAGTTTTTGATTCGTCAGCAGTTTCCGGATTACAGGCTGGTAACGATTCCGGGGACGGGGCATTGGGTTCATGCAGAAAATCCTACGGCTTTTAATAAAGCGGTGCAGGATTTCCTTTTGGAAACCCGCTTGGGCTGAGGCTTTAGAGGGGATAGGGTTAATGTTTTCTTAACAAAGCCTTAAAGCTGACTTAAAGTTTTTTTGTGCCGTATCCGATACTTTTGCGGCGGAATAAATTTTAAGTGACAATGAAAAGAGTTTTATGTACGGTTTTGTTTTGTGCTTCGGCGTTTGTTTTTGCCCAGACGGGAACGTTGACGGGAAGCATTAGCGATGATTCTAAAATTGCCATGCCTGGAGCGAAGTTAACCCTCTCGCCGGGGAATATTTACACGACGGCAGACGAAAACGGCCACTTTGTATTTTTGAACGTTCCTTCGGGGAAGTATACATTGACGGTGGATTATATCGGTTACGGCCGGAGACAATACCCTGTGACCATTGTTGAAAATCGTTCTACCAGCCAGTCTGTTGTTTTTGATACCAAAGTGAAAACTATCGAAACGGTAGCGGTCGTGGGGTTTGGTCGCCAGAGTCAGGCCAGAGCACTGAATCAGCAGAAAAACAATCCGAATATTACCAATGTGGTTTCCTCCGATCAGGTGGGGAAATTTCCCGATTCCAATATTGGAGATGCCATGAAGCGTATCCCGGGAATTACGATGCAGAACGACCAGGGAGAGGCCAGAAATATTATTGTCAGAGGTTTGGCTCCCGAGCTGAATTCGGTAACGCTTAACGGTAACCGTATTCCTTCGGCCGAGGGGGATAACCGTAATGTTCAGATGGACCTTATTCCTGCGGATATGATTCAGATGATTGAGGTCAACAAAACGCTTACTTCCGATATGGACGGGGACGCCATTGGAGGTTCTGTGGAGCTAAAGACCCGTACGGCGCCTAATAAAGAAAGACTTTCCTTGACGACGGGCTCGGGGTACAACGGTATAAGGGATCGGTTTGCTTTTACCAATGCTTTTATGTACGGTAACCGCTTTGCGGGAGGGAAACTCGGGGTTGTGCTTAACGGATCTTATAACAACAACGATTATGGTTCTGATAATGTGGAAGGCGTTTGGGCTCAGGACGATAAGGGCTTGTACATGAAGCAGATGGATATTCGTAAATACGACGTGAAAAGGGAAAGAAAGAGTGTCGGTGCGAATTTCGATTTTAAGATCAACGATAAAAATGCTCTGACTCTTCATACGCTTTATAATTGGCGGGACGATTGGGAAAATCGTTATAGGGTGCGTTACCGTGGGATTACTCGCAACGACGATGGGACGTTCCGCTCCGAGATTCGCCGTCAAACCAAAGGGGGAGTAAACGACCCGCTCAACAAAGGAGGACGGTTGGAGCGTCAAATTGTTCAAAACTACTCTTTGGGAGGAGATCATATCTTGGGAACCAAGGTGGATTTGAACTGGGGAATGTCTTACTCCAGAGCGGAAGAGCAGCGTCCGAATGAACGCTATATTGATTACCGCAACCGTGGAGCAGGTCGGGCAGGCGTACTGCTTGGCGGGGACTTTTCCAATACGGAATTACCGTTTATTAGTCCTTTGGCGGAAGAATCTCTCAGCGATTATTCATTAAGGGAAATTGTCGAGCAGCAGAGGAAAACCTGGGAGGACGAGATGACGGGGCGTGTGAATTTGCGTTTTCCTTTCTCTTTGGTAGACGGGCAGAAGGGACGGATAAGATTGGGAGGGAAAGTTCGTCTAAAATCCAAAGAACGCGAAAACGATTATTACGATTACAAACCTACGGCAGCTCAGGGGGTTATGGGAACCATGGCGGATGCCCAAACGGTATTTTGGAGTGGTAAAGGGTGGAATCCCGATTCCAAATACATCCCAGGGCACTATGCTTCCAAGGATTATTTGGGCGGTTTGGATTTGAATAATGCTGCATTATTTACCAAAACCCAGCTTCCTGAGGAATTTTTGGCTTTGAATTATCAGGCGAAAGAAAACATCTATGCGGGATTCGTTCGGTTCGATCAAAACCTCAGCGACCGATTGTCTTTCATTTTGGGAGCAAGGATAGAGAATACACAAACCGAATACACCGGAAACCTCATTAAGGACGAGGATAGCTATGAGGGCTCTCGGACGGTAAAGAATACTTATACTAATATTTTGCCGAGCTTTGCGTTAAAGTATACGCCGGTGAGCAATATGGTGCTTCGTGCAGCTTTTTCAACGGCTTTGGCCAGACCGAATTATTACAGGCTTTCGCCTTTTATCAGCGTAATTCCGGGGGATGATACCATTTTGGCCGGAAACCCTAATCTTAAAGTCACTTATGCCTACAATTACGATGTGATGGGCGAGTATTATTTCAAGAATGTGGGGCTATTCTCCTTGGGCGGTTTTTACAAGAAGCTGAACAATTTCATCTATACCTACCGTGATGCCAATTACAACTATGCTAAGTTTGCACAGGATTTTCCCGATACGGTCAATACGCTTGATCCTTCCGGAGTTTATACATTGACTACCGGACGTAACGGGGAATCGGTGGATGTGTATGGTTTCGAGACGGCTTTTCAGCGTCAGTTGGATTTCCTTCCGGGATTTGCCCGCAATTTCGGCATATATCTGAATTACACCTTTACCAAATCGGAAGCCAAAGGTATTTATAGCGATGAAGGCGAAAGAAGAATGGGCTTGATGCTTCCGGGGACGGCGCCGCATATGTTTAACGCGTCGTTGTCTTGGGAGAACAAAAAGTTCTTGACTCGTCTTTCCCTTAATCATGCGGCGGCTTATTTGGATGAGTTGGGTGGCAATGATTTTGAGGATCGTTATTATGATAAGCAAACCTTTGTGGATTTCAATGCCTCTTATGCCATTAAACAATGGATGAGGGTTTTCGTCGAAGCCAATAACCTGACCAACCAACCTTTGAGGTATTATCAGGGGGAGGCTTCCAGAACGATGCAGATGGAGTATTATAGGGCGCGTTTTTCCTTCGGTTTAAAATTTGACTTTTAACATTCAGCTTGATTGGCATAACCGAAGATACCCGTGTATTTTCGGTTATGTTTTTGATGGTTTTTAATCTACGACTATTATGAAAAAGAATTTGGTATTATTGCCTTTGCTGGCCACTTTGATTACGAGTTGCTCGGTGGTGGAACATTATAAAGACCCGTACCGTGGTCGGCGGATTGTCCCTGACGTGATAACCGAAAAAGTAAAACACGATACCGATGATCCTGCAATTTGGCATCACCCGACGCAGGCCTCTGGCTCTTTGGTGGTGGGGACGGATAAGGCTACCGATGGGGGACTTTTTGTCTTTGACCTCGAGGGGAAAATCGTTAAGCGCATCGAGGGGCTCCGACGTCCCAATAACGTGGATGTGGCTTACGGAATTCCTTTTGGAGGAAAACGGGTGGATATAGCGGTAACCACCGAACGCCAAGCAAACCAACTTCGGGTTTACCGTATGCCTTCCATGGAAGAAATCGGAGTGATTCCCGTGTTTGAAGGCGAACAAGAGCGCTCACCAATGGGCATTGCGCTCTATACATCCCAAGAAAGCGGCATTGTTTATGCGGTAGTGGGACGAAAAAGCGGTCCTTCGGGGACTTACCTTTGGCAGTATGCGTTGGTGGAAAAAGACGGACGTCTGGTGGGCGAATTGGTGCGTCAATTTGGAGCGTACAGCGGTAAAAAGGAAATCGAAGCCATTGCGGTAGATAACGAGCAGGGGTATGTTTACTATTCCGACGAGCAATTTGGCATTCGCAAGTACCACGCCGATCCGGCAAAAGGAAATGCCGAACTGGCGGTTTTCGGTAGTAATGATTTCCGGGAGGATATGGAAGGAATTTCGATCTATAAATCCGAAGAGGGTAAAGGGTATATCTTGGTCAGTAACCAACAGGCAAACACATTTAACGTCTACCGTCGTGAGGGCGATCGGGGCGAACCTCATCGCCACAGTCGTATCGCCGAACTTCCGCTTTCGACGAAATTCAGTGACGGATCGGAGGTCTCCAATCGTGCTTTTGGAACCCGTTTTCCGAAAGGTTTTTTTGTAGCCATGAGTGAGGGACGCGTGTTTCACTATTACGATTGGCGCAAGCTGGAAGCCGAAATAAAAAAACAACTCGAAACCGTATCACCAGAATAAGAAAAAATAAAAAGCTGTCCAAAGGGACAGCTTTTGTTATCGTGAATAAAGATTAGACCTGAGATTTTATGGAATAAAAAGTTAAATTTTATTAAAAAGAATAAAATATTATATTTGTGAAAGAACTTTTTTTGATTTATGAAATATTTTTTTGCAATTTTTATGGCTCTACCAGGCCTATTTCAGTCCCAGTATATGGATAACCTTACCTACGGTATCAAAGTAGGTGGGTTACACTCTACCATTACCAATCTTCCAGAGATGATTGTAGGGCGAGACCACAATAAAACATTATTTAGTATTGATAGCAAAGGAGCCTACGGAGCTGAAGGAGGTTTATTTGTAAATTACAAATTACCCCATTCCAGGGTAGCCATACAGCCTGAACTTTTATACCGAAAGGCAGGCGATAGAGTGGTATATCGTAATCAGACGACAGGGCAAGAATATACCTTGGATTTCAATTATTCTTATTTGGTATTTGGTGCTTCGCTAAAAGTATATCCTTATGAAGGGGTAAATTTTGGAGTAGGTGGGTTTTATGCCAAAAGTCTAACGCCATCAGCTTTAGAATATACCTCTAACGAAAACGGTGGGCGATACGATACCAATTACAGACAATTTTACAGAGACGGTATTGTAGGGAAAGACGATTTTAATTTGAGTTTTTCTGTGGGGTATGAGTTGAGCCAAGCCTTTCATTTTGAAGCGAGGTATTATTTAGGTGTTGGGGATATGATTTCTAACCGAAGTACCTCTTTCCAGTTTTTGGAGAATACGAACCGAAACTCTGTGATGACGCTTTCTTTGGGGTATAACTTCAGTAATTGGTAACACTAAATTTAATCAAGAAAAAAGATGAAAAAAATAGGGTTAGTGGCTTTGTTTTTGGGGATAGCGTTTGCAAATGCACAAAACTTAGCGAGAGAAATCACCTACGGAGCATTTGTAGGAGGTATTTATTCTAAAATGGGAAATATAGAGTCTGCCATTATTCCAGAGGGGATTTATCAGGGGTATCAAACGCAGGAAAAGGCAGGTACGAGCTTAATGGCAGGGTTGTTTTTAAATTGGAAATACCCTACGGAACGCATCAGTATTCAGCCAGAACTCTTTTACACAAGACAAAAAACTGACTTTACTTATACCGATGTTAAGGGGCTGAACTACACTATTGCTTTTGGTTATAATAACCTTAATGCAGGTTTTTTGTTTAAGTATTACCTTACGGATAAGCTGTATATAGGAGCAGGACCTTACCTTACCTTAAATTTGGATAAAGACGCCTTGGTTTACACCTCTAACGGCAGTGAGATGTCCACTAAAACGGGGGGTTACTTTGAACCTGATGCGGTGGTACAATCCACATTGAAACAATCGTTTGAGGGAAAAGACTATTTCCATACTGCCTTTGCGTTGGGCTATGAGTTTGAAAATGGTTTAGGCATAGGAGTGAGGTATCAGTTAGGTTTGTCCGATGCTTTGGAAACCCAAGAAAATGGACATCGTTTTAAAAATACCAACAATCGGGTGAACGCCATTTCCTTGCAAATCAGTTACCGATTTAACTTTGATAGTTTTAACAACTTCTAAAATCCAGATTTAATGAAATCTATTTTACTGGCTTTGGGGTTAGGTTGTTTTAGTCTAAGTTTTGGACAGGAGGTTTACCCTGCTGGGGTAGAACAACCTTTATTATGGCTAAAGACTAAAACGACCCAAGACGAACTCTTGTTGGAAGAGGTGAAGACAGGCAAAGTTTGGGCGAAACAATCTAAGCATCAAGCTGAGAACATCAATTGGAACTTGTCGAGTGCCTATTCGGGTTTCGTTCAATCGGGATTTGATTTAACTAAGGAGCAAGCCGAAGCTGTTTCGTTATTCATTGTTTATCATCAGAAAAGCAACGAGTCGGAGGAATTTCTTTGGCACTTGTCAGAAAAACAAACGCCCAAAATTACGGCGACCAATCAACGCTTAGCCGATTTAGGACTGAAAAAATACAGAGCCTATCCATCGTCCCAAGCTGAAGCGAAAGTAAAAATCCATTATTATCAGCATTACAAACCTTTGGAAGAAGAGGGGCAAATGTACCATTGGGATTTGGGTAAGGGGGTAGCAGGGCTTCCAGCGGAGGTGTTTTCAGGAGCCATTGCGGAGGTTATTTTTTATGACAGGGTGCTTTCTTTGGTAGAAATGCAACAGGTAGCCTCTTATTTAGCGGTAAAATACGGCGTTTCATTAAATCAGTTGGAGTATAAGAATTACTATAACAGCCAAGGCAAGGTAATTTGGGATTATAAAGAGCACAAAAACTTTAATCAGAACATCACTGCTTTGGGGCGAGACGATAAGGGTAATTTGTTACAGCCGAAAAGCCAAAATTCCAATAGCGAGAAGTTAGTCGCAATGGCATTACAACCGTTAGAACCGTCGGAAATCCCGAACGATTATTTTGTATTTTGGAGTGATAACGGTGGCGGTTTACGATTTAAAAAACAGGCGGAAGGGCAACCTAATGGGATAGGTAGAAAATGGCGATTAGATTACACGGCGACCAAAGAAGCTAAGTTGCACACCCAGCTTTCACTGCAAAATTTGGAGAAGGAAACGCAGGACGAAAGTAAAGAGCAATCTCAACCTAAATACTATTGGCTGGTGGTGGATAAAGAAGGGCAAGGAAACTTTAACCCAGAACATTCGGCTTATGTTAAGTTGGGGGAGGTTAATCATTCGCAGCAAGTGGTATTCAGCCAATGGGAGCAATACGAAAAGCCGTCGGTGGTTTATACCTTATGGGAAGCCCCTGAGATGTTTGCTCATTTGGGGTTGGCTTTAGGCAAGTGTGGACAGCCGTATTCAGGTGGAGTGGAATTTAATATGGTGGGCGGTAAAGCACCGTACCGCATTCAGTTGAAAGCTAAAGAGGCTAATGCTTGGCAGGAGCAATGGACGGAACAAGACGCCACTACCCGTAGAAAATTACACTTGTCATCGGGGACTTACCAATATTTAGTAACCGATGCCCAAAACCGACAGTACCAACAAGAATTTTACCTCTCGGACGAGGATATGCCGATGCCTAAACTCAATGAGGAATATCTGTTGGGCAAGCCTTTGGTATTGTCTCCGGAGAAGGATTTGCCTAAAGGGGATTACCGTTACGAATGGTATTTAGATGGAGCTTTAATCGCTACCAATCCTTCATTATTGGTAAATAAAGCGGGGGATTACGAGTTGAGGTTGCAAAATGCGCAGGGGTGCCGTTCGGCTTCCAAGTTCAGGGTAACCTCTAAGCAAGGCGATTTGGAAACCAAGGTGGTGCTGTTTCCTAATCCGAGTACCGATGGCACCTTTAAAGTATTGGCTTCATTTCCGAAGCAGACCAGCGGTCGTTTAGAAATTTACACTATGGCGGGGCAGTTGGTAGGTGCTGACCACTTTTATAATCTATCCCAGTACGAATACCGTGGCACTATTCTATCTTCTGGGGTTTATCTCATACAAGTTAAAACATCGTTAGGGCAAACCACGCATAAATTAATGGTCAAGTAATGAAGCAAGTTTACAAATACATCTTATATTTCGTATTACTAAGCATTTCGGGGGGAGCCATGGTTAAGGTATTTCCGGGGCTTTTGTCTTGGGAAACCTCGGGGTTAAAAACTGAAATTTCTTCTCCTCCTATTATTAAAGAGAAATCGGCTGTCCTTTCTCCTGAGACGACTTCCGAAGCGAGGTTATCGCCGAGTAAATCGTTAAAGCTGAATTATCAAGGCTTTTCGGCTTATTTTTCGGAGGGGAGTGTTTCGCGTGAGGTTAAGGTTTCCGTGTTGGGGTTGAGTGAAAACCATCTCCCACGCTTAAGCTCCGATTTGGTTAATGTAACGGGGGGGACGGCAGGCTATCGTTTGTTGCCGAAGAAGACCAAACTAAAGAAACCCGTTGAAATCAAGATAAGTTATGATAAAGCCAAACTTCCGTCGGGTTATACGGAGGAAGATATAGATTTATTTTACTTTGATACCAAAAAATCGGCGTGGCAGAAATTGCCGAAAGACAGTTTGATGATAGGTGCTTCGGCGGTTAAGGCGAAGACTTTCTACCTCTCCGATTTTATAGCAGGGGTTATAAAATTGCCGGAATCGCCGGACACTTCAGGTTTTACTCCTACGAGCATTAGTGGGCTCAAAGCCGCTTCGCCGATGGTGGGTATTCAACCATTGAGTGTACCTACGCCAAGTCCAGACGGGAGTGGTAGCACTTCGTTTGGGATAGAATTGCCTAAAGGCAGGGCAGGTATGCAACCGTCATTGCAGTTGCAATACTCTAATGAGGGGGGCAATTCTTGGTTAGGAACAGGGTGGAACTTAGCTTTGCCTTCGCTTACGGTGGACACCAAATTCGGAGCACCGAGGTACGATGCCCAAAAGGAAACCGAAACCTATCTGTTATCGGGTGAAGAATTACTACCGAATGCCCACAGAGCCGAATGGGAGAACCGAAGTGCGGATAAAATCTTCTATCCGAGGAGAGAGGGGGCATTCCAAAAAATACATAGGAAGGGGGCGTCACCTAACGAGTACACTTGGGAAGTGCGTTCCAGAGGAGGCGTTGCATTTTATTATGGAGATAGTGAAGGCAGTAGATTGTCAGACGCACAAGGCAATGTAGGCTATTGGGCATTAAGGGAGCAGAAGGATTTGCGTGGGAACACCGTAACTTACGAATACACCAAGGAACAGGGCGTACTTTACCCCAAAGCCATTTATTATACAGGGAAAGACGGCGCTAAGGGGGCTTATTCGGTACACTTTATAACGGATAAAGACTTGGGCGAACCTCAACGCAAAGACCTCCAGATTTCGGCAAGGTTAGGCTTTAAGCAAGAATACAACCGACTGCTCCGAAAAATAGAAGTAAAGTATGGGACGGCGATGGTTCGTTCCTATGAGTTGGTGTATAAAGAGGGGGCGTTTAGAAAGTCGTTACTTAGTGAAATTAAGGTGTACGATGCCGAGGGCAAACTGTTTTATACCAACACGTTGGACTATTACGATGATGTTCGGGATAGTTCGGGCAAGTATGTTCCTTTTGGCGAGTTTAAGAAATGGGAAGTTCCTAAAGACGGGATAGACTACACCTTCTTGGGGATTAAGGGCTTTTCGGGGCACCCTACTTTGGCGGGGACTTCCAGCTCCAATAGTAAGGGGGGAAGTTTCCGTATAGGAGTAGGACCTTCGGCGGGCGCTTACAAAATCAATACGGTTGGGGTAAGTGGAGGTTACAGCTCTGGTAAAACGGAAAACAGGGTCTTTTTGCAGGATTTGGACGGCGACAATCTTCCGGATAAGGTTTACACTAAAAAAGATAAAGTTTATTACCGTAAAAACTTATCCTCTCAAGGCTTAACTAAGTTTTCGGACGAACTGAAAGAGATTAACCTCCCTCATATGGGGATTAGTGAATCCTCATCGTTTAGTTTTGGAGCCGATTTGCAAGTTTCTCGGGCAACGATTGGCTACGACCGCCAGAGTACAACCAGCAGGACTTTCTCTTATTTTATGGATTTTAATGGCGATGGCTTGGTCGATTTTGCCGATGGTGGGCGGGTGTATTACAACCGATTGGTGAACGGGGTACCTACCTTCTACGCCACCAGTAGCGGAACGCCAGCTCCCATAGTGGCGAGCAACAATAAATTGGACTTACAGGGCAGCACGGGGCATACCAAGGAGGAGTTGGAGCGGTACAATCCTCTGCACGATGTCGTTAGAACTTGGCGGGCTCCGCATTCGGGGAATATAGTGGTAAAGCACGCCTACCAGTTGCAGCAAGACCTTTCCGAGGCCCGTTTGAATTATAAGAAAAACGACGGCACGGAGAAAGCCGACGGTGTGAGGCTTTACTTTCAGCATAGGGATAGTCTTTATTGGAAACAAGACATTGATGCCGAGGACTACACTCTAAAGCACAGAGAGGACACGTTGGAGGTTAAGCAGGGCGAATTGCTTCACTTTAGGGTGAGCTCTAAATACGACGGTAACTTCGACCAAACCCTTTGGACACAGAATATTGAGTATAAGACCATAGGCGATAATGAGAAGGATTATAACGGTTTGAGCTTAAAGTATTACAGTTCGGAGGCGGACGCTTTGCACCCTTCGGCACAGGGGTATATTTTCAGCACCTCCGCCCAACCGAAGTTTGGAGGGAAATTGACTAAGGGCGTTACAACGGATTTAGTCAAGGTAAAGATTTATAAGTACGGATTCAATATTCGCCCAGTGTTATTGTACGAGCGTACATTCCAAGCGGCAGAAGCGGTAGATTTAGATTTAAGCACCATCAATTTGGGCAATTTCAACGCCGAGGAGGGCATCAGCATTACCGTAGAATCGCCAACGGAAATCAACTGGAAACAGCTCACTTTTACGCCGGAAGTTCGCTTTACTAATGAACAAAATGAGGAAGAAACCCAACCGCTGAATGTGGACTTTCTAATCAACGAGAAGTTAGATGTACACCATGCCCCTCAACTCGTAATGCCTCAACAAAAGGGGAAACTAAGACTATTATTAGATGCTAATTTTAGTTCTTCAGAAGTAGGAACTCTTGAAATCACGGCGAAGCAGTCGGGTAAGGTCGCGGCGAGGGGTCGTTTTAATGTATCTCGTTTAACTTCGGCACTTCCTGTAACGGAGCCGGTGGTGTTGGATAGCATCAGCAAAGACGAGCCTTTGTTTGTGGAGATTAAGGTCTCTAACAAAGAGCTATACAGAAATTTGGTGGATAAGAATAGGCCTGTAACGCTTCAAATCAAAGACTCGATTAAAATTCCAGAGGATGACCCAAGGCAACCCGATGAGAAATATGAAATCATCACGACGACACAACTACATAATGCCTATACGGTCTATACACCTTACCACGAGGGCAATAAGAATGTATTGTTTGGAAAGAACTTTAGAGGGTGGGGCGGTTTTATCCTTAACGGAACATTAGCGGGGGAGAAAATAGATGAGTTGAGGTTAGTGGACTTTACGGGGAACTACTCGGACGACAAAGATCATGTACCAGATACTAACCCAGATAATAGAAACCCGGAACAGGAGGAGCCGGGAATGGAAGTTTCTAAAGCCTACTTTTTTAGAGGATTAGTCAGCTATCCGCAGAAACGCTATCAGGGGTTAGAGGAAGATATTTATGTTTCTGAGCGTTACTTCTCGCCGTCGCGGTTGGGGGAGAACGATTTGGAGAAACACTTAGACACCTCGTTGCCGCAGCTTTCTGGGGGGAGCGGTGGGGCGCTCATTATGGTGAGCGAAACCCGAAGCAATGCCTTTTCGGGAGGAGCAGCTATTGTGGGCGGTTCATACTCCGAAGGCGTTTCAGAAGTAATGCAGACGATGAGCGACTTTAACGGCGACCGTTTCCCAGACTTTGTGCGTGGAGGACATGTCCAGTTTACCGAGCCGAGAGGAGGCTTAGAAGCCCGAACAATAGGCTTAGGCGGTAGTTTCAGCCGTTCCAAGGTGGAGACTAATGGCGGCTCGTTCAGTGGCTCGTTCCACCACGGCGAGCCTAAATCCTCTATGACCTTTAAAATCACGAGGAACGACCAGCAGAGGCTTACCATTACCCGTTCTACCGACGATGCCGACAAGGCGAAAAACAGCGTTTCGGTAAGTGGGAGCGTAGCTTCATCAAACGATTATTCCGAATATACCTATACCGACCTCAACGGCGACGGCTTGGCGGATAGGGTCACTAAAGATGGTTATATCAGTTATAACACGGGCTATGGCTTTTTACCGCAAGAACAATGGAAAGGCTTTGGCGGATTGCTCACGGGTGACTCGCAAGACTTCAGTGCAGGCTTGGGCTATTCCGCTTATGGGGGCTCGTTTACGGGTGGGCTTAATTATACCAACTCCGTTACACAGAGCCGCACCCAGTTTTTAGATATGAATGGCGACGGCTTGGCAGACCGTGTGGTGTATGGCGATAACAATACGCTGGTGTATCAGAATTTAGGTAATACTTGGGACACAACGCCTTTGGTTATTCCTAAAGTAGCGGGCAACCCTATTGCCGTAAACCGAGCGATTAGCTACGGGGGCAGTGCCAAGTATTCGGTGTATTTCAAATTTAAGTTCATCAAATTTGGCTTTACGGCAGGGGGCTTTGCAGGTAAGAGTACCAGCCGAATGGAGGCGGCGTTTATGGATGTGGACGGCGATGGCAACTTAGACTACATCTTATCCGATGGCGAGGACGACCTCCGTGTGGCGACCTCTAATATACGCCGTACCAATAGGCTTAAGAGCGTTAAGAATGCTACGGGCAGCACCTTTGAGGTAGATTACGAGTGGGTTGCCCCTACTTACGAAAACCCTAACAGCAAGTGGGTGCTAAGCAAGGTAACCACTTTTGACGGACATCAGGGCGATGGCGAGGACTACACCATCAGCCGTTTCACCTATAAAGACCCGTACTACGACCGCCGCGAGCGGGAGTTTTATGGGTTTGCCGAAGTAAAGCAGGAACAGCTGGACCCTAAGGACGGCAAAGTATTGAGAACCTCGGTTCAACACTACTACAACCGCGACTACTTCCGCAAATCGTTGGCGAAAAACAGCTATACCTTAGACGCCCAAGGGCGGAAACTTACCGAAAGCACCGTGCAGTATCAGATTAAAAACGCCCGTACCAATACCGATTGGGAGGCGGATCGTTTGGCACTGCCTGAAAGCGATGCCATTTCGGTCTTTATTGCCCCTACGGAAACCACCGAACGCCAATACGAGGGAGCGGGGTATTTGGAGCACAAAATCGCCCAAAGCTACGATGCTAAGGGGAACATCACCACTTACCAAGACTTTGGCACGGGCAATCCCGACTCGGCACTCAAAGCGGAAATTACTTATTATGAGAGCGAAACGCCTTACTTTGGGGGCATTGCCAAGAGCATCACGGTGCACGATGCCAACGGTTTGGTAAGGAAACGCGAGGCGGACATTAACCCGCAAACGGCAGAAACCACCCAAATCCGCAACTATTTTACGGCAGACCGTTACGCCCGTACCGACTTGTCTTACGATGCGTACGGCAACCTTGCCCAAATCACAGGAGCGGAAAACCATAAAGGGGAGCGTTCCAGCCTTCGCTATGAATACGACGAGGAAACGCACAGCCACCTGACGAAAATTACCGACCATTTCGGCTACGAAACCCGCACGGCGTACGATTATCGCTTTAACGCTCCGTTGGAAGTTACCGACCGCAACGGGGAGCAGCTGCACTATACCATAGACGCTAAGGGGCGTACCACGCATATTTTGGCGCCTAAAGAAGCAGCGGCGGGCGTGCCTTATACGGTGGCTTACGACTATTATCCGGAAGCCAAAGTGCCTTACGCCAAAACGAGAAACTACGATGCCGAGCACGGCAAAGATATTATTACTTATACCTATACCGATGGCTTAGGGCGTACGCTGCAAGTCAAGAAAACGGCGGCACTGTTCCAAGGGAAAAACCAAGCTGATGCCGAGCGCCTCATTGTATCGGGCAAACAAGTGTACGATGCTTTGGGTCGGGTGGTAGAGAGCTATTATCCCACCACCGAAACGCCAAGCGAAGCGTTCAGCACCCAAGTTTCTACGGTAACGCCTACCACTACGACTTACGACGAGAAAGACCGCCCGGTATTGCAGACCCTGCCCGATGGCAGCACGGTAGCCACGGCTTACGAGGTGTCGGAAACGGCAGGCACCAAAATCCTTAAAACCACCGTAACCGATGCGTTGGGCAGGGTGTCCCATAGTGCCACCGATGTTTTGGGTAGAACGCTGAAACAAGTGCAGCCTACGGGGATAGAAACCACCTACCACTACAACGCCCAAGGCGAACTCCTAAAAGTAACCGATGCCGAGGGACACCAGACCCTAAGCGAGTACGACCTTTTGGGGCGTCGCACCCAACTTACGCACCCCGATGCGGGCATCACCACATTGGCGTACGATGCGGCGGGCAACCTCATACGCCGTCAGACCGCCCAAATTCGGGAGCAGATGCCCGATGCGGCGATAGAATACCACTACGACCACAACCGCTTGCAGGAAATCCGCTACCCTAAGCACCCGGAGAACAATGTCCGTTACCATTACGGTAAGCAGAGCGAGAGCCCTCGCCGTCGGGGACGCTTGTGGTTGGTGGAGGACGCCAGCGGCGGTACCGAGTATTTCTACGGCAGTATGGGCGAGGTTGAAAAAGAAATCCGCTCGCTACGCATCACGCCGACGGAGGTGCACACCTACATCACCGAATACGGGTACGACAGCTTTAACCGTATCCAAACGATGACCTACCCCGATGGCGAAGTCTTGGACTTTGGCTACAATCGGGCAGGGCAACTCACCACCCTCACGGGGAAAAAGGGCAACTACGAATACCCCTACCTTAAACAACAAGGGTACGACGAGTTCGAGCAGAAAGTGTATCGCCAGTACGGCAACGGTACTGAAACCCGCTACACTTACGACCCTACAATGAGGCGTTTGGCAACACTCAACACCCAAAACACCAAACGAACCTTCCAAGACAACCGCTATACTTACGATTTAGTGGGGAATATCTTGCAGGTGGAGAACCAAGTCCCAATCGTGAATTACGCTTTGGGTGGAGCAAGTAGCTATCAATACCAATACGACGAGCTTAACCGTCTGATAAGTGCCACAGGAACTTACACAGGCGAGGCGACTTCTGCGGAGTACCAGCTCCAAATGCAGTACAATAAGCTCAACGGTATTGTTCAAAAATCTTTAATCCACAAGCAAAATGGTAAAGATAAAGGCTATGTGCTGGATTATGTTTATGGTAATAAGTCCCACCCACACGCCCTAAGCGAACTTAAAGATTCTACGACACCAAAGCCAAGAGCTTACGAATACGACGGCAACGGCAATCCTATCTCTTACGAGGGCTTTAAGGACTTTAGGGTAATGGTATGGGACGAAGAAAACCGTTTGCAGGGATTAAATGATAACGGTAAGTTACATTTATATACTTACGACCATACGGGCGAAAGAGCCGTAAAAAGTAGTGCAGAGAGCCAAAAAACGGTGATTAACGGGGTGAGTTCCGCCGTCATCGTTCACGCGGAGAATTATACGGCATACATCAACCCTTATTTTGTGGTTAATAAGGGTAAGTTTACCAAGCATTACTTTGAAGGCACGAGCCGTATTGTGTCAAAATTGGGAGAGGGAACATTTCATCAACCGTCTGGTATAAATGCAGGAGGAATTGATTATGTGAAACAATCCGCAAAAGTGCAGGAAGCCATAGACCAATACATCAAAGGATTAAACATTCCGCCAGGTCCGCCAACGCAACACGGCATATACGGCACACCTGACTTTACAGGTGTAGAATATCCGTCGATTGACTGGAGTGATATATCCCAAGACCAAGAGCCGCCAGAGGGCTGGCCACGCCCGCCGAAGTTTAATGAGCCAGGTGATGTGCCGGGTCCGCCAGTGCAATATGGCGACCCCGTGAAACCAGAAACGGTAGAGGGTGGTTTTGGATTTAAGGATAACGGTGTGGAGGAGAAAAACTTGTATTTCTATCACCCTGACCACTTAGGTAGCAGTAGTTACATTACAGACAAAGACGGGAACATCAATCAACATACGGAGTATATGGCATTTGGTGAGGTATTGTTTGACGAACACAAGGTAAGCCGACGAATGCCTTATTTGTTTAACGGTAAGGAGTTGGATAGCGAGACAGGGTTATATTATTATGGAGCAAGGTACTATGACCCGAGAGTAAGTTTGTGGTTGAATGTAGACCCTTTAGCAGAGAAATATCCGTTTACTTCGCCTTATACTTATGTTAATAATAATCCGATAAGATTTATTGATCCTGATGGAAGAAAACCAATGGATTGGATTAGAAGAGGGATACATAGTAATTGGGAATATCATAGTAATATAAAATCTAGAAAACAAGCAATGGATGCAGGATTTTTTGATTATGCAAATGGCAGAGGAGATGCTAAAAGTACTTATAGCACTACATTATCAAGAAATGGTAGAGATATAGGTGTTTCTCAGACTGTAGTTTTAGGTGAAAATGGAAATTATACTGTAAATGGAGAGGTATTTAAAGCTCCTGATCATTATGTGGATATGAAACCAGTTGATGATTTTGGTAAATTTATGGCTGGGGTTGTTGCTTTTCCTATGTTATTGGAAGCTGCACCGGTTTTGTTTTCAATGGAGGGTTTCTTAATAAAAGGAGCTGTAAGTACGACAGGACAATTTGCCATTAATAAAAATTTAGACTTTATAGATTTAGGAGCAGATATGTTTACTATTCCTGGGGTTTCTGGTGGAATAGGAGGAGCTTTTGATTTAACTCTTTTTCCTAATGAGAATAATCAGTATTTTTTAAACCATTCTAAAGATTACAGTAAAATAGGAATTAATGCAGCTACAAGTTTACTTTCTGGCGGACTAGGAAATAGATTTTCGCCTGCTTTGAACACAATAGAAAATAAGGCTTCTAAAAATGCTGCTACTTATATGATTGAAACAAATTATAATATTGTAGAACAAGCATTAAATAACGCATATGACGAGAAGCAAAAAAAATGAGTGGATTATACTAATGCTTATTAGCTTATTAGTTATTGTATATTTCTTTACAGGTCAATTTTTCAGGCAACAAACTTTGAAAAATCCGATTTATAGATCTTGTGAATTAACCAGAATAGATATTATTGGTAAAAGTGGTTCTGATTGGTTAATTTTTAAGTATTACATAAGTGGAAAGGAAAAGCAAGGAAGGGTTTATATTTTAGATGACAATTATGATTTTTACAAAAACCGAATAGGAAAGAAATATATTATTGCAATGAACAAAAATCAAATTGTAAATAATTTATTTTTAACATACCGGCTTTATATTAATTATCCTATTCCTGATAGCGTTTCCATTCCACCAAATGGCTGGACTGAAATTCCTAGCTGGATTAAAAAGCAATAACAAAACAGGCACTTTAAAAGTGCCTGTTTTGTTATTTATCTAAAAGAAACTGTCCCTGCATTACCCTAATGGTAAACTGAACCAAATCCTTTTGGATTTGAAAGTCGTTCGGGATTATATATTGGTCAGGCTCTCGTCGCTGGTTTACTTTTTTAAAGGTTGAAATGAGGCTTTTTATATCTTCTTTAGAATCATCTTTAAAAGTATAATAAAGCATTTGGTTGAAGTATTTAAAATTGCTATTTTCTAAAATCTGTTGGGTCTTTTTATCGTCCCAATTATTTTGCTTCGAATACTCTATAATTATACTTTTACAATAGTTATACACATAATTTTCAAAGTTTGTAACCCTAATTAGTTCATCCACCAAAATTTTCTTATCTGTGGAAATTTCGACTTGTGGTGGTGGCGGAGCAATTTGAGCAAAGGAAAGAGAGCTTGCCAAAAACGAGAGAATAATTAAAATATTTTTCATAATGCAGCGATATTTTTAAGTTTAGCGGCCTTAATAAAGGCGTCTATGGTGGCGAAGATATGGTTTTTGGTATCATTGTCGAGTTCCTGTATCGCCTTTAGTTTTTTCAATGTGTCATTGTCAATCTGTTCATATTCTCCATCTTTTACGAGATAATCTAAGGTAACACCAAGAGCATCCGCAATTTTTGTGGCCACCTCTATGGACGGCACATTTTCTCCTCTCTCATACTTCCCGATGATATCGCCGGAGGTTCCGATGGTCTTGCCTAGGTCGCTCTGCTTTATTTTTTTCTGTTTTCTGGCAAAAGCCAATCTGTCTGCAAAAGCCATAAATAAGTCGTTTTTATGAGTTATAAACTAAAGGATAGACAAATATAAACAACTTATAGGTTAGATAAAAATATAATAACGCTTGTATATAAAAGTCAAATGAGTTAGATTTGTGAGGTATTTGTCAGATAAAATATTTTCAAAAATTATAGTCTATGGAAATCCAGGAGATAAAACAAAACCTAACCATCGCCACAGTTCTACATTACTACGGTCTAAAAACGGACAAGACGAACAGGATCTGCTGCCCGTTCCACGAGGACAAAACCCCGAGCTTGCAGATCTATTACAAAACACAGACGGCGTATTGCTTTAGTTCCAACTGTAGAACCTACGGCAAAAGTATGGACGTGATAGACTTTATAATGCTGAAGGAAAACTCTACAAAACACGAGGCGATAAAAAAGGCGGTAGAGATTTTAGGAAACCAAGAACCCAATAAAAAAGACCGCTACCAAAAAGATTTAAGCAGGGAGCAGTTTTTGGGGAATATGTTCCAGTATTTTAGAAATGCTATCAACAACTCAAAACCCGCAAAGGATTACCTGCAAAAAAGAAGTTTGGACTTTACAAAATTAGAAGTCGGCTACAACTCTGGACAGTTCCACCACGGAACGAGGAAGGACGAAAATCTTATCAACCAATGTTTGGAATATGGATTATTATTGGACAAAGGAATTATCGGAAGAACTGGAGAGAAAGCGTATGGAGTTTTTGGAAAATGGAGCATCTGTTTTGCATTGAGAAATAGAGAAAATGAAGTTGCAGGACTATACTTCCGTTCCACTCTCAACGATGAAAACGCCAAGCATTTTTACTTAAAGGACCGAAAAGGAATTTACCCAAATTATCCTGATAAGAATACTAAAAAACTGATTTTAATGGAGGCGATAATTGATTGTGCAAGTCTTTTACAAATACCAAAAATAAAGGAAAATTACAGTTTAATCAGTTGCTTTGGAACGAACGGATTGAATGAGGAGATTTTAAACTCAATCAAAAGTTTAGAAAAACTGGAGGAAATCATATTTTGTTTTGACAATGACGATGCGGGAAAGGAAGCCGTTTTGAAATACGGAAAAGTTCTGCAGGAAGAATTACCGAACATCAAAATATCAAGTGTGGAACTTCCCAATAATGATGTGAATGAAACGCTGCAATTGCACGATGAAGAAATATTTTTGGAACTTTTGGAGAAGCGGAACTTTTTATTTTCAAATGAAAAAGAAAAAATTACAGTAACCGAAGAAAAATCTGCACAATCTGCACAACCTGCGAGAGAAGAAAAATCAGAACCAAAAGGAATTACAGAATTTTTAGGGCAGAAAAATCTGCTGAAAACCCTAAACTACTTAATTGAGAAATCCGGAATCATCGGCGAGGAAAACTCGAGGCTTCTGCTTTTTCTAATCACAATCAGTTACCTCAATAAAAATCCTTTACACGCACTCGTACAGGGTTCAAGCGGAAGTGGGAAAACCCATATCATCAACAGGATTGCGGATTTAATGCCACAGGAAGACGTGTTAAGATTTACAAGAATAACGGAGAGTTCCCTTTATAATTGGGGAGAATTTGATTTATTCCAAAAGATCATCATCATCGAGGATCTGGACGGACTAAAGGAAGATGCTTTGTATGCACTCCGTGAATTTATCAGCAACCAAGTTTTGAGGAGTTCCGTAACCATCAAGGACAAAAAGGGAAACAACAAATCCTCCCACAAAATCGTGAAAGGACAGTTCTCCAGTTTATCGGCAACCACCAAGGGCGAAACCTACGAGGACAATATGAGCCGTAGTTTTTTAATCGCAGTAGATGAAAGCAAGGAACAAACCCAAAGAATTATCCAATATCAGAACAAAAGAAATGCAGGAGAAATCAATCCCGACGAACAGCAAAAGGCAATCCACTTTATCCAAAAATTAGTCAGAAACCTAAAATATTACGAAGTCATCAATCCTTACGCAACCAAGTTAAACCTTCCCGAAAAGGTGCATAAAATAAGGCGGTTAAACGAAATGTATCAAGCCGTAATAAAGCAGGTAACATTCCTAAACCAATACCAAAGAAAACTTACAAAAGACAACCAGTTAATTACAGAAATTGAGGATATAGAACAGGCAACGGAAATCCTATTTGAAAGCATTGTTTTGAAAGTAGATGAATTAGACGGAAGTTTAAGGCAGTTTTTTGAACGGCTGAAAAAGTTTGTAAAAAATGACAGGGAAGAATTTTTGCAGAGAGAAATCAGGCAGGAATTTAACTTGAGCAAAACGCAACTGCAAAGATACATCAACTCTCTTTTAGAGTTAGAATACATCAAACAGATAGGAGGTTACGCGAACAAGGGAATAAAGTATAAGATCGGTTTTTGGGACAATCATCAGAAGTTAAGAGCGGAAATAAAGGACTTTCTGCAGAACCAAATCAACGAACTGAAAATTACACAATCCGCACCGTCAAAGCCGAGAAATAAAACATTGGTAGAATTGGTAAATGAAAAGGTATGAACCACCATTGGTTCGCCACTGAACCGCCAAAGGTTCGCTAGAAGATATGTTTATGATTACTTAAATCATTTATCATCAATAGTTTGCCAATAATAAAAAAGTTAGCGACCCGAAATTTAAAATATTGCAAAAGCAAATCAATCATACAAGTAAAAAATATGATGGAAGAAACTTTAAGGGATTACTACAATTACCTGCTGATAAAGGGATATGTAGGGGAAACGGCAAGAAAGAGATATAACGATGTCAGAGAATTTTTAGAATTTGCAGGCAAGAATTATAAAGAGATTAAGGAAAGAGATGTTTTAAAATACTATGAATTTTTAAGGCGGAGACCCAACAAAATCAAGAAAGGAAGAACCTTAAAACCCAACTCTATCCTACATTTTATCAGAGCAATAGAATGTTTTTACGAAATGCTCTTCGAACTGGGAAAACTCCCCGAACTTCTGCAAATCAATATCCCATATCCGAAGAATTACGAAAACGATTTTGTAAGAGAAATCCTCACACAATCGGAGATAAAACAACTTTACGAAACCGCAGAACTCAAAGAAAAAGTAATATTAAATCTTGCCTATGGTTGCGGATTAAGGGTTGCGGAACTGGTGGCAGTGAACAAAGAAGATCTATATCTGAAGGAAAATTTATTGATTGTCCCGAAAGGCAAAAACAGCAAAAGAAGAATTATTCCATTTACCGAAAAAGTAAAAAAAGAAATAGAATTTTTTCTTTCAATTGAAGCCGAAGTTCGGCATCCAATTAAAAAAGAAAATCACGTAATATCAAACTCAAAAGGCGACAGAATGCAGGAATGGACATATAACAGCACATTAAAAAAATTACTGAAACAAATAAAACTCTCTGATGAACGGATTAAAAAAATATCAATCCACAGTTTACGACACTCCATCGCAACACACCTTTTAGAAAACGGAATGGAACTGGAAAAGGTCAGAGACTTTTTAGGACACAGCCAATTGGAAACCACAGAAATATATACACACATCAATAAAAATCAACTCAAAAATTTAAAGGAATATGGACAATGAAACTGGAACAATATCTACAAGAAAACTATAAAACCAAGGGATTAAAGACACTTATCAAAAGATTTACAGACTATCAGAACGGAAAAGAGAAAACCGCCACGCCAAAGGAAATTTTGCAGTATATTGAATATCTACGGAAACAAAATCTCAATCCGAAAACACTCCGAAACAATCTTTTTGCAATCAAAATCTACTACAGATATTTACAGGAAACCGACCAGAGAAAAGACCACCCCTGTTTAAGATTAAATCTGAAGGACAAGGTAAACAGAAGTATCGCAACGGAAAAACTCTATAGCAAACAGGAACTGGAGGACCTTTTGGAAAACCACAATCCGAAGGACAAGAAAGTAAAGACAAGAAATCAAGTTATCATTAGTTTACTGATAAATCAAGCACTTTTAGTGAAGGAAATTACAGAGCTGAAATTGAAAGACATCAATCTGGAAACCGCAGAAATCTACATTGCAAAAGGCGGAAAAACCAACGCAAGAAAATTGCCGTTAAAAGCCAATCAGATTTTACTTTTTCAAAACTATTCAGAAGAAAGAAAAATCCTTTTAAATCACACGAAAAAAGAAAGTGAACACTTTGTGTTGTCCAAGTTTGGAACTCCTTTAAATCCCCACGGAATAAGCCGACTAATCAACGAGGGCAAACCAAAAGAAGAAAGAATCCAGCCATTAAAAATCCGTCAATCCGTAACCTTAAATTTATTGAAATCCGGAAACGATTTAAGGGTGGTTCAGATATTTATCGGACACCGAAGAAGTTCCAGCACAGAAGAATACAAACAAACCGATTTAGAGATTTTGCAGAACGCCGTAAACCAGTTCCACCCGAGAAAATGACGAGAAATTTAAGAGACGGTTTTTAAATGGCGTTTAAAACCCCTTTAAAAACCGTTTAAACGTTTTGGATGTTTAAAAAAAGATTTTTTTTATATTTAAACATAAGGGCTGATATTTTATTTTTTAAAAAATCAACTATAGACAACGCATCAATTTTTAGGAAAGAAAGAATGCCTAAAACAGAAGAAACGATACCGACGGTTGCCCAAAAATCCATAAAGCAAATATAGGATAAAAACCTAAAAACTCCAACGCCTGCATTTTGGTTAAATGTCCCGCCCTCCGAATAAAAAAGACATTTTCCCCGACGCTCTCCCGAAACTTTGCCGAGTTTTAAATGCCACAGCAAGTTACATAATCAAAATTATACGCAAACTGCCCACGCAAACCGTTGTTCTCCGCTCCACTTCGTTCCGTTCCGCACAAACCAGCACCATCTTCGCCTATAATTTGGGATTATGTAAAATGCTTTCCTTTTGTTTGGGCAAAGCCCGCACAATCCACCGCTTTTAGCCATCGCTTCCCCGAATCTTCCAGCCACAGAAAAAGACTTTTTTGCCAACGCTTCCCGCCCGTTCAAAGGAAAAAATGCGCCATCGCTCTGAACGTTCTTCGGTAGAAAATTTAGTTATCGAAACACGAAAATATTAAAATGTGGATAAAGCCGAAGCTTTTGCCACCGCTATTTTACCCACATTTTAACATTTACAACAACAGTGACAACGACAGTTTTTAAAAACAGATTTTTGGAATCGGAAGTTTATTTTTTTCAATTGAAAGAAAAAAAATATCTTTGACAAAGCCTTGATAATCAAGTTCGGAAAAGTTCCGATGCGAGGCTGAAAAGCAGAAGTTTTTTGAAATAGTCCAAACTCGCGCAAGGAAAAAGTTGAGTAGTTGTGGTTGAATGTAGACCCTTTAGCAGAGAAATATCCGTTTACTTCGCCTTATACTTATGTTAATAATAATCCGATAAGATTTATTGATCCTGATGGAAGAAAACCAATGGAC
>NZ_JAYWXI010000010.1:114902-118774 GCF_036016955.1 Bergeyella anatis
TCAAGTTCGGAAAAGTTCCGATGCGAGGCTGAAAAGCAGAAGTTTTTTGAAATAGTCCAAACTCGCGCAAGGAAAAAGTTGAGTAGTTGTGGTTGAATGTAGACCCTTTAGCGGAGAAATATCCGAGTTGGTCCCCGTACAATTATACACTGAACAATCCTATCAATATGATAGACCCCGATGGAAGAGACCCTATATATGGTAAAAACTTTTGGGGTAGAATTAAACTAATTGGAGATGATGGGAAGGATGATGGACAATCATACCTTGTAAGAGGTTCAGTAAAGAGAGATGTAAAGAGAGCCACAAAAGCAGGCGAAAATTATACAGGTTCGCTTGCTGAAAGCAATAATGTATTTAAAATCCCGACAGGAGGTGTAATGGATGATGTGATAAACTCGGTTAATGATACAAGGACATCAGAAAAAGAACACGGAGGACACGCAAATATTGGAGATGCTAATGCTACTCGTTGGGATGAGGGAACTCCAGCACAAGAAATAAAAGACGCAAATGGAGATGTTATTGGGGCTAAAGCCTCTCTTAAAGCCTTTATGGTAAATGGCCAGAATCAAATCCCCACAGATGCATCAAATGTAGAGTTTTGGTGGCACATACATCCTAAAACTACTGTTGGAGGGGTGCAGTTAGGGAACTCAGATCCATCACCTGCAGACTTCAATTTTCAAACAATAATGGAAAACAGAGGGTTTAAGGGTAATACATTTGTTATTGGGGTAAGAAGCGGAACAGTTACTTTTTATAATAAAGATAAAGCCCTGATAACTGTTAAGTATGCGGATTTTAAAACAATGGGAGGTAAATAAATCTATAATTGAAATGAAAGCAACAATAAAAATAATTATGGCAGTCATTGTAATGTTTTGTATATCTTGTTCAACAATGAAATACAATATTCAGAAGAATAATAAGCAGATAGATAAGATAATATCTTCTCTTTTAGAGAAGAATGGAAATGTTTTTTATCTAACTTCTACTTATGCAACTTTCTCAACGGTATGGACATACCACAAAGGTAGGCTTGAGATTTATAAATTAGTAAATGGGAAAATAATCCTTCAACAAGAATATTTCACAACAAGTATTGATAACATTAACCAAATATCAAAAGAAGAGTTATTTGAATTAGACCAGTGTATAGAGTTAGATGGAGACGGCTTTGGCTATAGGATAAAAAAAGGTTCGGGAATAGAGCAACAGGATTTACCGATAGGCATAGAATGTTTTATCAAACTAAAATACAAATCAGAATTTTTAAACAAAGTTATAAAGGATATAAACACTTATAAGATGTGGGATGTTTGATATAAGTAATATTGGATTGACCAAAAGCATAGGCGTAAACTGCATGGGCTTTGTTGGGTCGTATATCAAAGTTAGTGATGCTAAAATAAACTAAAAAATGCACTGTCAAACTGTCATAAAAAGGAGAAATGCATTTTGGGGTTTCGTCGGAGCTACGACGGAGACACGACGGAGCGATGACGGAGCGGTACGCAATAAAAAAAGACTGTCAAAATGGCAAAAACACCCGCACGCTTTAAGTATCTTAAAAGATACCACCACGCCTAAACCTCGCACTTACGAGTACGATGGCAATGGTAATCCGATAAGCTACGAGGGCTTTAAGGATTTTAGAGTGATGGTATGGGACGAGGAGAACCGTTTGCAGGGATTAAATGATAACGGTAAGTTGCATTTATATACTTACGACCATACGGGCGAAAGAGCCGTAAAAAGTAGTGCGGAAAGTCAGAAGACCGTTATCAATGGGGTGAGTTCTGCGGTTATCGTTCACGCGGAGAATTACACGGCTTATGTTAATCCATACTTTGTCGTAAACAAAGGAAAATTCACAAAACACTATTTTGAGGGAACTTCGAGAATAGTAAGCAAACTGGGAGAAGGTACTTTTCATCAGCCAAGTGGACTAATGGCAGGTGGGATAGATTATATCAAGCAGTCGGCTAAGGTACAAGAGGCGATTGATAGTTACATTAGAGGTCTGAATGTACCACCGGGACCACCAACCCAGCACGGTATATACGGCACACCTGACTTTACAGGCGTAGAATATCCATCTATTGACTGGAGCGATATATCCCAAGACCAAGAGCCACCTGAAGGGTGGCCAAGACCACCGAAGTTTAACGAACCGGGAGATGTACCGGGTCCTCCAGTGCAATACGGTGACCCAGTGAAACCCGAAACGGTAGAGGGCGGATTTGGATTTAAGGATAATGGCGTGGAGGAAAAGAATTTATACTACTATCACCCTGACCACCTCGGCAGTAGCAGTTATATTACAGATGCTAATGGCGATGTAAACCAACATACGGAATATATGGCGTTTGGAGAAGTGTTATTTGACGAGCATAAAGTGAGTAGAAGAATGCCGTATTTGTTTAATGGTAAGGAGTTGGATAGCGAGACAGGATTGTATTATTACGGGGCGAGATATTACGACCCGAGAGTAAGTTTGTGGCTGAATGTAGACCCACACGCAGAACGTTACCCAAGTTGGTCTCCATACAATTATGTAATGAATAACCCAATAAACGCAGTAGATCCTGACGGAAGAGATGTAATTCTATTAGTCTGGGCTATTGGTAATGGAGGTTATGGACACGCAGCTGTTGCTGTATCTAATTACAAAAAAGAATACTATAAAGTAAAAGTAAATGGCAAGACTATAACTAAATCAAGAATGGTAGCAGATGGTACGTACACTTATTATGATTTATGGCCAGGGGTTGATAATAATGGAGATGGAGTATCAGATGGCATTGGTTCTGCCGGGCCAAAAGATGCTTTTACCGGGCCAATAGCTCATTATCAAGTTTTTAAAAATTTAACAGAGAATGATTTAATAAATGGAGACCCGAGTGGAGCGGAAGGAAAAGTTGCGGATGGTGTTATAAAACTTTATTCAGGTTATCAAGAAGATATGGAAGCTATAGCTGATATTAAAAGTCATATGAAATCAAATAAACAATATACATCAGTTACAAATAATTGTTCTGACTTGGCTTGTGCAGGTGTTGCTGAAGCTTTAGACAGGTATAAGTGGTGGATTGAGGATAATGGAGCGAATGAGTCATCTTATGGGATAAATTATACCACACCAAATGCTCTTTATAAATATGTAAGAGATAGAATTAATGGTAATCCAAAGGAAGGTAAGGAGTTAAGAAACCCTGGCTCTGTTATATATACTAAATTTAAAGAGGCTGTAATCGACCCAGCTAAAGAACAACAAAAAGGGAATTAATATGAGAATGAATTTTTTATTACTTGGCGTGTCAATAATGATTCTTTTGCTTAGTTGTGCGAATAAAAATAATGATGGAAAATCTTATAAAATAGAACAATCTTCAGTTATTAACATTGAGTTGAGTAAAGTAGATTTTATAGGCGTTAGCAAAGGAGGTAACGAATATGAGATTAGAGATAGAGAAAAGCTGAAAACCACTTTGTCAGCTTTGAATAAATCACATATTAAGTATATTAAATTTGGCTCAAAAAATACTTTTAAAATATATGATACCAATAAAGATGTATTAGTTGAAGGATTCTTTAAAGATGATATATTTAAAATAAAAGGTGTGGTATACCAAGCTAATCAAACTTTGTTTGAATAAGGTCGTGTTGTATCAGAGTTAGTGATGCTAAAATAAACTAAAAAATGTACTGTCAAACTGTCATAAAAACGAAAAGTGCGTTTCGGGGTTTCGTCGGACCTACGACGGAGACACGACGGAGCGATGACGGAGCGGTACGCAATAAAAAAAGGCTGCCAAAATGGCAAAAACACCCACACGCTTTAAGTATCTTAAAAGATACCACCACGC
>NZ_JAYWXI010000091.1:0-663 GCF_036016955.1 Bergeyella anatis
ATCGAATCGCCTAGCTATCGTCCCTATATGATAGTAGATAAGAACTTCAGTAAAATAGAACTTGACTATTGGGAAACATTTGGAATAACGAAAACAGTTTTAGATATATTTGGAGTAAAATCCTTGCAATCTTTTGAAAGCATCAATAAAAAAGGACAACCCTATCGAATAGAATCCAATGATGATGAACCCATTTTTTCATATCAGAATGCGGAACTCATAAAAATTTATCGTCCCCTTTCCAAACATCGTTTTCTATATGCAGGTATCGCTACGGATTATTGTTTTGGATTGGAACAATTACCGTTAGATGGTGATGATATTTTGTTTATTACAGGTGGTGAAAAAGATGTGATGAGTTTGTATACAAAAGGCTTTTCAGCCATTTGTTTCAATAGTGAAAATAGTCATATTCCCATCTCTCTCATTCAATCTTTAAAAGGTCGCTTTCGTCATATTGTATTATTGTATGATGTGGATCAGGCAGGAAAAAAGGCGGTACAAAGTCATTTAGAAAAATTAAAGGATCTGGTAGAGGTATTAGAACTTCCCTTATCAGGAACTAAAGACGATAAAGACATATCGAACTATTTTCAGCAAGGCTATACCGCTAAGGATTTAAAAACATTGTTTTTGAAAATGCTTCAAAAAAAATATCAGCAA
>NZ_JAYWXI010000092.1:0-657 GCF_036016955.1 Bergeyella anatis
ACTTTCCACCCATTTCAATAGTTTTTCAACTTGATACTCAATGTGTGGGTATTCCTTACTATCATCGTTAAAAGTGTACTCCCAATCAAAGTGCAGATAATAGTATCGGTGTCTGTTATAGGTCTTAAAATAAATATCTATATATCCGTTTTGGATAAGATTAAGCACTCTTTTATCCATATCCAAAACATCAAAATTAAACTCTTGATTGGGGGCATAATCTTTCCATTTTTCAACTCTAACGGCTTGTATAAATTTCCTTATATCAAGTATGTTACACGCAAAACTACTTCCGTCGCCTTGTGAATAGAAACCACTGAAAAAGATTTCGGACGGATTTATATCAATCTCCAATATTGAGCATATCACCACAAAATCAAAGTAAGTATTTTGCCACCACCAATGGCTATCGACCTCTTTGTATCGGTACTTGTCTAATACCTGCTCTTGGACTTTTTTGTCTAACTCCTCGTATTTGTAAATTTGTATTGTGATTGTGTTCATAATTTCATTTTTTGATTATTAAATTTGGTCGTATTCTTCCAGTGTTACCCATACTGTATAATCACTTACATTAACATCGTTAGGGAACTCTTCCCTCATTTCTTTTATAGGTAAAGGTATTCCTATCAGCTTGCCTACATATTTATCATCAAC
>NZ_JAYWXI010000093.1:0-653 GCF_036016955.1 Bergeyella anatis
AGCATTACTAACCAAAATTTTTCCAATAGTTAAATAATGATTACCTAGACTGAAAGATTGTTGTAACTCTTTTTCATCAATAAGTAATAATGAATATTGTGGTTGTGTATATGGATATCTAGGAGGCATTTCTTCTGGGTCTGGTTCTCCACACGGAATACGCTCGTATGGGTTTACTGATATGCAAGCCATTAAAGTCGCCTCTTCTCCTTCTTTTAACTCTTTTACCACCTCCGGATATGCAATGGATACCTTTAACGATTGGGAGGCTTCATCTATACATATTCTTGTTCCATTGGGAGTTATGGCTTGACATTGCTCTACTTTCACCCGCAAAAGTTTATGGCTATCAATCACTAAATTCATCTTCAATGAGTTAGACATCGGAAGAAGTCCGTAATTTATCATTGAGGTATGAACCCCTGTACTATCTATAACACTTTCATTGATAAAGTCTTGCATCTCAACAAAATGAGATTTGTTAATTTTCATCCCATCTGTCCAATGCACAGGATAATGTTTTATGCTATTGTTCATAATTCAATCTCTTTTAAAAGTTATTTACTCTATCGTTGTCTTTCTCTTTGTTGTATTCAAAATCGGCATCTTCGTCGTTTGAAGTCAAAGCATTCTTTTCATCAACCATATGTTCC
>NZ_JAYWXI010000094.1:0-634 GCF_036016955.1 Bergeyella anatis
CGCTTTTCCATTAATATCGTACATATCGGCTAAACTCCCTGATTTGAGTAGTGGATTACGACTCTTGCCCTTAACCCACATCATATGCTGCAATTTCTCTTTGTATAGTGGGACTTTATAACGAGCATCACTATCTTCATCACCCATAGTAAAGTTACTTGAATAGTGACTACTTTTCTGCGTAAAAGTCTTTTTTGCTAATTGTATCGCCGTACCTAATATAGGATTGTCTTTTGGAGGTGTAAAGGTATTATCGGCATTGTGCGTAAAGACATCTCCAAAGGCTTCATCGTAAACATATTGGGTAAAATTCTGATTCTGTATTTGTAAATCAAAACTAACTTCGGCTAAATCATCGCCTTCACTTAGAGTGATTTGTTTTTGGGCTCGATTACCAAAAATAAGCTGTTTGCCATCGTAATAAAAATATTCCCCTAAACGATTGGCTAAACGAGTCAAAAACGCATAGTCTGACTCATTATACTGAACCGTATAGTCCAATGAGTTTTTGGTATTTAAACCTCCTATTACTTTTACTTTGGCTTCTGGTGGGTAATTTTTACATACTTCTGCTATAATTTGCTCTACCGTCATTTTCTCAAAACTACGGCTATTCTTCCCATTCTCTAATAAT
>NZ_JAYWXI010000095.1:0-624 GCF_036016955.1 Bergeyella anatis
GGACTGCTCATTACTGACAAAATACCGACCGAACTCCCTAAGAAAGAAGCCCTCATTTACAAAATGATTGCCGGGCGTTTATTAGAAGCGGTATCGGAAATTTGTATCAAGGAAACGCAGATAATAACTGTGGAAGCAGGTTATAAAAACTACGAAATCAAAGGTTGTACGATACAATCTGCAGGTTGGAGGGCAGTCAATGGCTCTTTTTCAGAAATAGAAAAAGAAGAGGAAATTCCGCAAGAGCTTCCCGAACTACAAAAAGGAGATACTTTAAAAGTAATGGACAGTCAAATTCTATCCAAAACCACCCGCCCTCCAGCATTATATACAGAAGCGACTTTATTGTCGGCTATGGAATCGGCAGGAAAGGATTTGGAAGACGAAAATCAACGGCAACTACTCAAAGGCACAGGTATTGGAACTCCTGCTACCCGAGCGGCAATAATAGAAACTTTGCTTAAACGAAACTATATCAAACGTCAAAAGAAAAGCATAATTCCTACCGAAAAAGGGTTGAAAGTCTATGAATGGGTCAAAGACCGAAAAATCGCTGATGTGGCATTAACGGGTGAATGGGAAGCCTCTCTCAATGAAATTGAGGAAGGGCAACTCCCTCCAGAA
>NZ_JAYWXI010000096.1:0-610 GCF_036016955.1 Bergeyella anatis
TTGGTTTACATTCACATAAACGGAGTGCCTCTCCTTATCCCAAGTCTTGTCATAAAACACACCTTTGATGGCAGGACGCATATACACCAGTCCCGTATTTACGCTATACCCATTGAGCACCAATTCTGAGGCTTTACGGTTAAAACGGGTGATAATATCTACCGCGGTTTCGGATTTTATCTCCATCCCCTCTTTTTTGAGGGCTTCAATAATCTCTGAAATACCAAGGCTGCCACTTAGAAGGGGCACAGCGACAAAATCACTTGGGTCATCTTTCGTGAGTAGGTTGGGACGCAACCACGCTTTTAAAGTATTCATAGGATTTAAATTTTGTGATTAGGTATTTAATTTATGTAGTAAATTATTGTACAAAATATAAAAAAAACTTTCGCTCGCCAGAGTAAGCTCTCTGAGTATGTATTGTTCTTTGTTTTATATAATAATCAACTCCAGCCTTTAAATAAATAAAAATATTAGAGCCAATATTGGTTGATATATAATTGGCATTTACAGGACTTCTACTTTCATAATAAACATTACCTACATCTAACCCCAAGTTATTATCAGAAATTTGTATCCACGCCGTTGCAGAACCACTATCTGCATTTCC
>NZ_JAYWXI010000097.1:0-605 GCF_036016955.1 Bergeyella anatis
TCTTCTCCGATCTCTTGATACCTTCCTCTTCCTACAAGCCAGTTACAAGTCATCAATACATTAGAACGATAGATCTCCCCACCTGTCAAATAAGCCTGATCGAACATTTCCATAACATCGTCTGGTTCGTCCAAATGCTCAAAATCGGTTACTAACATTACCTTATTCTCGTTGGCAATCTTAGCCCATTTTTCAACTACTTTATTGGAACCTAAATAACCAGGAATTACTAAAAGTCCATAGTTGTCTTTTAAATCTAACCTATCGTATGAATTGGTTAATTCAGCGTGTATTGTGTCAATAAATCTCGTATTATCTAAGTCTTTGAGTTGATCTAAGGAAGCGTTGATTACAGTTACATTTTTTACCTTATCTAATTCCGTATTTTTATAGAATAAAGCTACAGTTCTATAATTTTTCTCAAGCTCTCTAGTGACTTCAACTGCATGAGCCAAATTCTTTGTTAGCAATTCTTCTGCTGCTTTTCTTTGATCTTCACAATGAGCAACCATATCTGTAAGCGTATCGCTTTTACTAATTACATCTGCCCAAAGTTCCAAAGTTTTTTTCAGTGTCTGACGCTCCTTAGCTTTATTTTTTTCGCT
>NZ_JAYWXI010000098.1:0-599 GCF_036016955.1 Bergeyella anatis
GCGATTTTATTTAAACTAATTTGTCCACTTGAGATGGCTTTTGCAGCGTGAAGAGCATAGAGGAGTTCAACTAAAGCGGCTTTACTTTCCGTCCAATGAATCGGACGATGGTTTTCGTTGGCGATTTTATCAAATTGCGTGGTTGTGCGAAAGTGAAGGTATTCGTAAAATAACTCTCTGCCAATAATTCGAGCCGTTAAATAATCATAGTAAGTTGAAAACCGTCGATCTAAATCAAAAGCGTGATTTTCTAACCCTTCTTGAAAAAGAAAAGAAGACCTTAAAAAATATTTGTGGTCTTCATCCGTTCTCCCTGAATAATAATAAGTATAAAACGCATTGGTTTTCAAAAAATGATTGTGCCTACTTTTTAGTCTTTTTTTTTCTTTAGTGAAATAATCTTCATAAATTTTTCCTTTTGTAGTAGGACGAATGATTTCCATTTTGTAAATACGATTGTAGTACATCAACTTTCCATAAATATGAGGTTTGATGTTTCTGAAGAAATGAATTTCCTCCTGTTTGTCATTAAATCCTCTTTCAAGGATATAGTTCCTTGTTTCTTCTAAAACTTTGGATAGATAGCGAATCATTTCTAA
>NZ_JAYWXI010000099.1:0-576 GCF_036016955.1 Bergeyella anatis
TTGAATAAATGATAGGTTTCTGAAATACTTTCAAATAGTCTTCTCTCAAAATCAAAGTTGCGTGTATCTTTTTTGTAATTCTTCGTAAAGTTTCTATAAATAGTAGGCTCGTCAATATCGGCACACTCGTTAAATTCGTTATTGAGCATTTCGTCTATTTGGTCGCTTATCCAATCATCAGCTGTCGCTACAAAGCCAATGTATTTATCCATTGTTATAGTTTCATATTCTTCATCTTCTTGGTATTGGTAAGTGCTATATCTAAAAATACTTTCATTAGGATAATCTTTATACAACTGATATACTTTTTGGGCAATTTGTTTGCACTCCAAATCAAATGGAGTTTGGATTTTAAAAGTGTTTAATCGCTGTTCAAAAAAATCCAAATTATTAGCGTTTTTGATTTTTTCATACATAAGGTCGCTCATTATATTACATTCTTTAAGGGTCTGTAAGTTTCTTTTTTGTTCTTGGCGTTCTTCCTCGTTATATGGTTCATCATACCTAACCCATTCGGTCAATATCTCGTATCGGTAACATAAAAAATCATCATCATTATAATAGGGAACACCAACC
>NZ_JAYWXI010000100.1:0-576 GCF_036016955.1 Bergeyella anatis
GCAGCTGTTCTCTCTGTGTTCCCCATAGCATTTGTGTTTGCCCTTGTAGGAAGACAAGTACATCTCCTACCAGATAACGCTCTAATCGTAGCCTTGCTAATCCTCCATAAACCACAGCATCTTTATTATTGATGACCGCACCATCAAATAGCGTATGATTTCCTTGATTGATGAGTTCGTAGCCTACTACACCACTCAATCCAACATTTAGGGATACATTTCGGCTACTATTCCCAATAAGGTTTAACGAGTAACCACCTTCGGAAGTAAAGGTTTCAATGGGTAAAGACTGTTCTCGATAGGTATAAACATTACGAGTGTAAGCCACTGCAAACTGCCAATAATCCCCTTCACGGGTATAGCGAATGTAGCCCAATCGAATGTCATAGGCTTTAGTATTGAGTGTTAAGGAAGTTGGAAGCAAGTTTATACTTGCCTCCAATCCTTGTTGCCCAGGGAATAGTTGTTGAGCGTTCAACAGACTTATTCCTCCAAGCCAACCACACATCACTAACAATAATCTTTTCATCATATTATAATTTTAGGTTGAATTGTTGTATTTCTCTTGCGTAAATT